>JAESRV010000020.1 GCA_016764475.1 Amylibacter sp. | reverse complement strand
TGGCCAGTAAATCGGCTTTGCTACGCTCTAGAGCGTTTTGGTGAAGATCAAATTTGAATAAAATTGGAGTCGCCAGGCTATATCTGCCATTGATTGCTAAAACCTATCGCAGCTAGGCTTAGCATTTTACCCGTTCCATTTTCGGATCATAAAGCGGTGCCAAACTAACCGTACAGGGCACGCGCTTTGTGGCCACATCCAACTCGTATTCGCCCGCCTTTACATATGCCGCATCCACACCATCCGCATTGCGAATATAGCCCAGACCGATGGATTTATCCAAGCTATGGCCGTAACCCGCAGAGCTTAACCAGCCCACGCGCTTGCCATTTCGATAAATAGTTTCACGACCCGACAGGATCACATCGCCATCCGCCACAAAGGTTGCCAGCATCTTTTTCTTGCCATTCGCACGTTGCGCTTCAACGGCCGCACGCCCCTTGAAATCAACGTTTTTACGCATCTTCACAGCCCAACCAAGCCCCGCCTCATCCGGCGTATGATCTGGGCCAATATCAGAGCCCCATGCGCGATAGCCTTTTTCAAGCCGCAGGGTTTCAATGGCGCGGTAGCCTGCATTCATCAGACCATGCTTGGCCCCCGCTTCATGCAAAGCTGCATAAACCGTCGCGGCATATTCAACAGGCAGGTGCAATTCCCAACCCAGTTCACCAACATATGTGACCCGCAATGCCTGCACCGGGCAGCCCGCGATACCGATGGTTTTAGCCGTGCCGAAACGGAAGCCTTCGTTACTGACATCATCACGCGTGACAGCCGCCAGAATATCACGCGCCTTTGGCCCCATCAGTGATAAAACAGCGTTGGAAGAGGTTATATCAAACAGCTGCGCATTCATACCTTCAGGAATATTACGTGAAATCCAGTTGAAATCATGGGTCGCATAGCCCGTACCTGTGACAATATAAAACTCGTCTTCAGCCACACGCACCACAGTCAAATCGCATTCGATCCCGGCGCGGTCATTCAGCATTTGCGTATAGATCAGTGAGCCAATCGGCTTGGCCACATCATTGGCAGCAATCCAGCTTAACGCGGCCTCTGCATCAGGGCCTTTCAGGCTGAACTTGGCAAAAGAGGTCTGGTCAAACAGCACCGCCGCTTCGCGGGCTGCTTTGTGTTCGCGCCCGACCGCATCATGCCAGTTTGGCCGTTCAAAGGTGTAAATGTCATGCTGCACCTCACCCTTTGCCAAATCCGCAAACCAGTTGGGCCTTTCCCAGCCCAGCTTTTCACCGAAAACCGCGCCGTCCGCCAAAAGCGTATCATAAAGCGGAGACTTGCGGCACGGGCGGCCACTGTCATGCTCTTCAGAGGGCCAAGCCATTGTGTAATGCTTGCCATATGCCTCCATCGTGCGGGTGCGTATCCAGTCATCGTCAAAATGCGGACGGCCAAAGCGGCGGATGTCTGCGGGCCACAAATCAAACGGCGGCTCTCCTTTATCAACCCATTCGGCCAGTGCCATACCGGCCCCGCCACCTGCAGCGATACCAAAGGCGTTAAAGCCTGCGCCCACAAAGAAGTTCTTCAATTCAGGGGCTTCACCGATAATAAAATTCCCGTCAGGTGTAAAACTTTCAGGCCCATTGACCAGTTCTTTGATGCCAGCGGTTTCCAATGCAGGCACACGGCCCAGTGACAATTCCATCAACTGTTCGAAATGATCAAAGTTGCTGTCCAGAAGCGAATAATGAAAGCCTTGCGGGATAACACCGCCGCGCGCCCAGTCAATCGGGTTCGGCTCATAGCCGCCCATCACCAGACCGCCGACTTCTTCTTTATAATAAGTCAGCCGGTCAGGGTCGCGCAAAGTAGGCAGGTTGGATGGCACACCTTCAATCCGTTCCGTCACCATATACTGGTGTTCCATCGAAACCAGCGGCACATTCACCCCGACCGTTTTCGCGAAATTGCGGGTCCACTGGCCGCAACACGCAATCACCACAGCGCATTCAATATAGCCTTTTTCGGTCTTAACGCCTTTGATCACGCCTTTTTCAACATCCACCGATAAAACCTTGGTATCTTCAAAAATTCGCGCCCCCGCCATGCGGGCACCTTTGGCCAAGGATTGCGTAATATCAGACGGGTTCGCCTGCCCGTCCGTAGGCATGAACGCCGCCCCGATGACATCATCGACCTGCATCAAGGGCCACAGGTCTTGCGCCTCTTTCGGGGTCAGCAATTCCATTTCCAACCCGAAACTATGCGCCGTTGTCGCTTGGCGTTTCACTTCTGTCCAACGTTCCTGATTACACGCCAGTCGTAAACCACCGTTCATCTTCCAACCGGTTTCAAGGCCTGTTTCATCGGCCAGTGTTTTATACAGATCAACCGAATAGCCCAAAAGCTGGGTAATATTGGCATTACTGCGCAGCTGCCCGACCAGCCCTGCGGCATGAAACGTGGTGCCGGATGTCAGCTTTTTGCGTTCCAGCAGCACAACATCCCAACCCAGTTTGGCCAGATGATACGCGGTAGAACAGCCAACAATGCCGCCCCCGATGATAACCGCTTTTGCAGTGTTGGGAAAATCACTCATTTTATGCCTCTTGAATGTTGATAGTCTTTATAGGCACGCTGATAACGGGCCAGATTTTCGGATGTATATGCCCCATAATCGAAATCCAGTGTGGAATTGGTTTCAGACACCATACTCCACAAGGTTTCACGTAATAACGACGCGCATTTCATCGCCCCGTAGCGGTGCATCAGTTCAGTGTCAGGCTTTGCACCTAAATAGGCCGTCAGCATGGTTTCTTCCGCCGCCGCATCCAAACCGCAGTTCGTGGCCAAGCCACCCAGATCAAACAGCGGTGAGTTAAAACCGCCATATTCCCAGTCAATCAACCATAAGCGATCCGCCCCGCGCAGAATATTGGCAGGCAACAAATCATTATGCCCCAGCACCAGATCAACCGCCCCGATGCACTCTTCAAATTCCTGCGCCTGCACCATCAGTTCAGGCAGAATTTTAGCGTAAGCAGAGCCTTCACCCAACAGCCGCGCGTTATAATCACGCAGCACATGAAACACCCAGAAACTTAGGATAGGGCCGCGTGCAAAGCCCGCCAAATCGCGGTGCATCCGCGCCATCAGATCTACGACTTGCAACAATGTATCGGGATCGCGTACATCTTCCTCGGTCAGTGAAACGGCGTCAATAAATTCCAGCACCAGCACACCGCTTTCAGCGTGATGAACGCAAGGCGCAATACCTGCCGCATGGGCGGCACGGCTGATCGCCAATTCATTAAACCGCATGATGCCATGCTCAGGAATATCCGCCCCCATGCGCACCACATAATCGCGCCCCTGATCATTGATCAGCAGGTTCACATTGGTAATGCCACCTTCCAGAAGGCGCGGGTTTTCAGGGGCTTTCCAACAGGATAACCCTATCGCACGGTCTACTGCCGCTTTATGTTTTGATAATGTCATTTCAACCCCAATCTTTCCCGCGATGCCTGCGCCATCGCCGATATAATCCGATCCGCAATAATCGCAATAAACGCCACTGAAAGACCCGCAATAACGCCCCGCCCGGTGCTGGCTTTGGTAAGTGCTATATAAACCTCTTGCCCCAAATCACGGGTACCAACCAGTGCCGTGATCACCAGCATGGAAAGGGCCAGCATGATGGTTTGGTTCAAGCCCAATAACAGCGAAGGTGTCGCCATCGGCAGTTTGATCCGCCACAGCATTTGCCAGCTGGTACAACCCGAGACCTTGCCTGCCTCGATCATCTGCGTCGGTACTTCCTTGATGCCATGTGCGGCATAGCGCACAGCAGGGGCCAGCGCGTATAGAATAACCGCGATCATCGCGGAAAAATCGCCCACCCGGAACAGCATGATGACAGGGATCAGGTATACAAAACTCGGCAGGGTTTGCAGCGTGTCGATAAAAGCCCCAACCACGGTATTAGCCCGCGCATTCTGCCCCGCCCAGATCCCTAAAGGGATACCAATAGCACTGGCAATCAGTACCGAAACGCCGCACAGATAGATCGTGATCATCGCCTTGGCCCACAGCCCGTTTGAGGCGATGAACAAGGCCATAAATGCAGCCATCAGCCCTAGTTTCCAACCGCCCACACGCCCTGCGGCCAGCCCGATGGCAATAATGCCCCAGGCCCAGGGGATGCCGACAAAAAAGCGTTTTACCGGCAGCATCAGATAGGTCAAAAAGAAGGTCTTGATCGCTTCAAACGTATCAAAGAAATTAATGTTGACCCACTTCATTCCGGTTTCCCAAAACACACTTGTGGTCAGGGTTGCAGTCTCTGGGTAACTTTGCACCGCAGGGATCATCCGCCCCACCAACCACAGCCCGATAATCACCATAGCCACCGTCATCATCCACGGATGACGCCGCACAAACGACAGGCCAGCTTGCGGCAGATCATCTTGGGTTTTATTGGCAAATGCCTGACTTAATCTATCCAATGCAATCGCCATCACAACAATCGCCATGCCTGCTTCAATTCCGCCGCCAATATCCAGACGGCGCAAGGCGGTCAGCACATCAAAACCAAGCCCGCCCGCCCCGATCATCGACGCGATAATCACCATATTCAGCGACAGCATGATCACCTGATTAACCCCGACCATCAAGGTAGGCATGGCCGTGGGGATCAGAACTTTCCACAGCATTTGGTGCCGCGTACACCCCGCCATTGTTCCCGCTTCAACAACTTCAGGCGGCACTGATTGCAAGGCAACCGTGCTGACCCGCACCATCGGCGGCATCGCATAGATCATTGTGGCGACCAGGGCTGACACCGGGCCAAAGCCGAACAGGAACAGAATAGGTACAAGATAGGCAAAGACCGGTACGGTTTGCATCAAGTCCAGAACCGGGCGCAACATGCGCTCAAAAAGCACGGAACGATAGGCCAAAATACCCAAGGTCAGCCCACCTGCCACCCCAAGTGGTACCGCGATAACTATTGAGGCCAGCGTGATCATCGCACTTTCCCATTGACCGAACACTGCCAGATAGAAAAAACACAGGCCAACCAGAATTGCCAAAGGCCAGTCCTTGGCGTAGCGTGCCAAAGCCACCATAATTACAATGATTGCGATCCAGCTTAACGCCGGCACCACTTCCACTGCCTGCTGCCCCTGCCCTGTTGAAAACCCTTCGATCAGGCCGGAACGCACCACTTGATAAGGCCATTCAATAAGTGCCGAAATAAAGCGGGTAAATTCGCGGAATGTGAACAGGCCAAAAGTGGCATCTTCCACCAGCCATTTCATCGCGTTTGAAATAGTATCCGCCAGCGGCATTTCCCATTTTTTCGGGTAACGGATGATCCAACGCGCATCAAATGCCTTATACAGGCCGAAAGAATTTGCAGACAGACCCCATGTTATGAAAAACAGGCCCAGCCAGAACAACTTTGCCGGTTGCGTTATATATCGCCAAATTCGCATCAGGCCCGCCTGCGCCCGATCAACACATCAATCACCGCTTGCGCCCCGATTGTACCAACCGGTTTTCCCGCTTTATCAAGCACCCTGAACGGTTTATCCGCCGCTTCTATCTGATCGACGGCGGCTTCAACGCTTAACGCCCCATCCAGATCACCCGCATAATCCCCGTCAGGCACACCCGTCGTCATAACCGAGATCAAACGCAGTACTTTCGCGCGTGGAATATGCAGCGTGAACTCTTCCACATATTCATCCGCAGGGTTCAAAATTAGCTCTTCAGGCGTGGCGGTTTGTACAATCCGCCCGTCTTTCATCACCGCAATACGGTCGGCCAGCCGAATGGCTTCATCAAAGTCGTGGGTAATRAAAACGATGGTTTTATTCAGCAAGCCTTGCAGGCGCAAAAACTCATCCTGCATTTCGCGCCTRATRAGCGGATCAAGTGCCGAAAACGGYTCATCCAGAAACCACAGATCAGGTTCCGTCACCAACGACCGCGCAATRCCYACRCGCTGTTGTTGCCCACCTGATAATTGCCGTGGAAARTAATYTTCACGSCCCCCAAGCCCAACCAGYTCCACCATTTCACGCGCACGCGCTTCGCGGGTTTTGCGATCYAYACCYTGCACTTCCARYGGAAARGCMGTGTTTTGCAAAACYGTCAGRTGCGGCAGCAARGCAAACTGYTGRAACACCATGCCCATCTTGGTGCGGCGCAAAGCGATCAATTCTTTTTCAGACATCGCCAGCAGRTCTTTAYCTTCAAAATYKATYTGCCCCGCCGTGGCATCAATCAGGCGTGAAAGGCAGCGCACCAGCGTTGATTTTCCGGAACCCGACAGGCCCATAATCACAAAAATCTCGCCATCACGGATTTGCACATTGGCATCGCGCACCGCCCCGATCATACCTGCACGGGTCAGATCATCATCGCTTGGTGTATTCTGGTGGTTTTGCATGAATTCAGTGGGGTTTGATCCGTAGATTTTCCACACCCCACGGCAATCCAACTTAACAGGTCGTTGCATTGAAGCCTCTAAACATTCGGATATTTCAAAGCGGGACTGTCTGGCAGCCCCGCTTCCAATCAGTTATTTAATCCAGGCAGACCATGTGGCCTTGTTTGCGTCCAACCAACCTGCAACCGCGTCATCAATAGATGCGCCGTCTAGGTCAACCTGTGCCACAAGTGCGCCCATATCCGCGTTTGAGATGGTGAAATTACCAATCGCAGCCGCCGCACCTGGCCATTTTTTGGCAACACCTTCCCAGCCAACTTTCCAGATCGGCCCCGTTGGTTTACCGCAATCATAAGCCGCATCAGGGTTCATGCCAACGGATGCATCATTATAGCATTCGGCTGAATATGGTGGAAATTTAACGAACTTCCCGTCATATTTAGCAGGTGCCCAATGCGGTGAATACAGCCACAATACAATCGGTGCTTTACGTTGGTACGCAGACTCTAGTTCCGCAAACAATGCTGCATCTGTACCTGCATGAACCACTTCAAAGTCCATACCCAAGGCTTCAACCCGTTCATCGTCAAAACCACCCCAAGTTACAGGGCCACCCAGATAACGCCCCAAAGGTGCGGTTTCAGGGGTTGAGAATTCTGCCGCACAAGCGTTCAAAGCTTTCCAGTCAGGCAGCCCCGGACAAACCTCTTCCATATAGGCCGGGTACCACCACTCTTCGATGGCATCCATGCCGGTTTCGCCCATATTCACAACTTTGCCGGTGGCAAAGGCTTCATCCATTGCTTCGCGACCCGTGGTTTCCCAAATCTCCATTGCGACATCCAGATCACCGGTTTTCAGACCTGCGAATTGTGCGATATAATCGGCCTGCACATATTTCACATTATAACCTGCGGTTTGCAGCACCTCACCCATAATGGTTGTAGTGATAATCTGGCCCGTCCAGTCATGCGTTGTCAGTTTAATAGGATCCAGCGATTCAACTTCTGCATAGGCACCCGTGGCCCCTAGTGCTGCCATCATCGCGGCTGTAACCATATATTTCTTCATCTCGTTCTCCCTTTCATCTGTAGCGATAGAATTTGTCAAAAAACAACATAAAGCAACATTTATTATTGATTTTTACGCATTATATTCAATTTTATGTGGTTTTCTGAGGAAAATAATGTGAGATTACACAAACAAACCCTTAAAACCCGTCATAATCCCATGTAAAATACCCCTATGAAACCGCAACCGAACCATCGCCAACAAGAGATTCTCACCGCCCTGCACAAGGCAGGGGGTTCTGCGCGCATCCATACGATTGCGCAAACTCTGGATGTCAGCGAAGAAACCGTGCGCCGCAACATCAAGCATCTAACAACGATAGGGGCTGTGGAAAAGCTGCATGGTGGCGCGCGGATTGTCGGCAATGCCGAAGAAACCAGTTTTCAGCAACGCCTTAGCGAAAACCCTGAAGCCAAAATCCGCATCGCCCATAAAGTAGCTGAGATGATCCCGAACGGCAGTTCTTTGTTTTTGGATATCGGCAGTACCACCGCCTATATCGCCGATGCCTTACGCGACCACCAAAACCTGTTGGTCGTCACCAATTCCATTGCCGTGGCCTATAAACTGGCTACCCGCAACAACAACCGCGTGTTTATGGCTGGGGGCGAATTACGCAGCCATGATGGCGGGGCTTTCGGTATGGACGCGATGAATTTTGCCGATAATTTCCAAACCGATTTTGCAGTGCTTTCCGCTGCCGGTATCAACGCGGCTAACGGCTTTATGCTGTTTGATCTCGAAGAGGCCAAGTTTTCCCGCCTGATCATGTCAAAAAGTGCTACCCGCATCATTGCCGCTGACGCCCGCAAATTCAACCGCGTCGCACCTGTGACCATTGGCAATCCCGATCTGGTAGATTATCTGGTCTGTGATGCCCTGCCCCCCAAAGACATCACCCAGGCTTGTGAAAGCTGGACTACTGAAATAACCCTTGCAAACTAAGGCCACATTCCCATGATTTACGATCTTTCCAAACTGTCCCAAGTGGCAGGCACCATTGCCCAAGAGGCCAGCGCCATCCCGATGCAATATTTCCGCACCCCGATGGACATCACCGATAAAGCTGACGACAGCCCTGTGACCATTGCCGATCAGAACACCGAACGGTTTATCCGCGATGCACTGGCAAAACATTTTCCAGATCATGATATTTTCGGTGAAGAATTCGGGATCAGCGGCACCTTGGAAGGCGCTTCATGGATCATTGATCCGATCGACGGTACCCGTTCTTTCATTTCGGGCAACCCGCTTTTTGGTATGTTGATGGGTTTCCTCGATGCGGGGGTGCCACAAATCGGATTGGTGCGCATGCCCGCTTTGGATGAAACTTTCATTGGGGTCGCAGGGCACGGGGCCACCAAAAACGGGGTGCCTATTTCTTGCCGTAAAACCACAGAGCTGACCAAAGCCATACTATATATAAATGAGCCCAAGGTCATAAACGCCGCTGACCCTGCCAGATTTGTACGCTTGTGTGATGCGGCCCATATTAACCGCACCGCCTATGATTGCTACCCCCACGCAATGGTTGCCGCAGGCACCATTGATGCGGTGGTTGATTGCAATCTGGAACCCTACGATTACCTGCCTTTGGTCGGGTTGATCCAAGCCGCAGGCGGCATCATCACCGATTGGCACGGGCAAACGCTGACCCTGAAATCAGATGGCCGCGTGATCACTGCCGCAACACCTGAATTACATGCACAAATCTTGAAACTGCTGGATGCTTAACCCGCTTTAACCGCCGCCACATGGCCCGCAAAGCTTGGATCGTTCATCAAGGCTTTGCAGCGGTCAAACCGCCCCGTCGCATAGGCCCAGAAATCTTCCGCAGGGTTATCATCCGCGTGTTGGATCAGGCCCCATAACGTCCACAACAAATCACACATGGCTTTGTAAATCACCACACGGCCATGCTCTGCCGCTGTTGGTGCGCCACAAAAGTAAGCTTCCATCAAAGCCATGTCCTGTGCCGTATCCATACCGGCCTCAACCGACAAATCACCCACATCCCACAACGGGTCGTTCATGCCGGAATATTCCCAGTCAACGATCCACATTTTATCGCCGTCATCCAGAAAGTTTTCGCATAACGGGTCACAATGACATGGGGCCAATGATGCAGGGTTTGCCGCCAATGCCGCCTTCACAGGATCCGCCGCTTTGACAATCTCATGGTAGCCGTCAGGCAGGTTCACATCCTTTGTCGACAGGATTTTCAGGTAATCATCAATCATCGCAAATAGCTCGAACCGGAACTCGAAAACCTCGCCTGAATTATGCAATTTGGCCAATGCCATCCCTGCACGCGCAGGTGACCCCAATCGCGTAGAAAACAGATCAGGCGTCATGGTTTCAATATTCTGAATGGCCTCTGAAATCATCACCCCCGTCTTGGCATCCGCCCACAGCACTTCTGCCGAAACGCCTGCACGATAAGCCGCTTTCGCATTGGCAATCTCGGTCGCACGGTCAATGTATTCTTCTGTACCTTCGCCCGGAATACGTACAATCACTTTTTGCGCCCCGGTTTCCACCAAATGCACAAGATTGGTCAGCCCGCCCAAGCGGGTAATTTTACAATCCGCCGCCACCGCATTTTCAAAGTCGGGCGCATGGCGCAAAGCCGAAATTACCGTTTCATCATGTTCAGACATATCAAATTCCCCTTACGCTTTCAGCTTATCATTTTGCGGGTCATAAAGCGGCCCGTCCACGCGCGTAATCGGGGATACATCCCCGAAAACCTCTATTTCAAACGCGGTTTGATCCCACAGATCTTTTGGCAAATACGCAAACAGTATCATTTGCCCAACCGTATGCCCAAACCCTGCACTTGTCACCAAAGACACCACTTCACCGTTCCGCAAAACCGTTTCCCCGCCATAAAGCGGCAGCGATTTATCCGCGACAAAAGTACAAAGCTTCTGCGCAGGCCCATCCGCTTTTTGCGCTGCCAACACATCACGCCCTATAAAATCGCCGCCCGATTTCAGATGCACACGAAACCCCAGCCCCGCTTCAATCGGCGTATAATCAGGCGAAATATCCCCTGACCAATACAAATAACCCTTTTCCATGCGCAAACTGTCTATGGCGCGGTAGCCAACATCGCGGATACCCGCTTCCTGCCCCGCATCCCAAAGCGTATCATAAACATGGGCGGCAAATTCAGTTGGCACATGCAACTCCCAGCCCAATTCACCGACAAACCCGATGCGCACAGCCCGCACAGGGGCCGCCCCGATGATCACCTCTTGCGCCGTACCAAACGGGAAAGCCGCATTCGATACATCCGTTTCACAAACCGCCTGCAAAACATCGCGCGCCTTAGGCCCGCAGATGTTAATCACAGCACGCGCCGAGGTTACTTCAATCAAATGCACAGAGCCATCCTTGGGCATATGCCGCCTGATCCAATCCGCGTCATGGGTGCCAAAACCTGACCCTGTGACGATATAAAAGCGATCACGCCCCAGCCGCGTGATGGTCAAATCCGCTTCAATGCCGCCKGCATCRTTGCACAGYTGCGCATAAATCACCGTGCCATCSRGCTTGTCCATATTACACGCSGCCARRYKTTGCAGCARYGCAAGYGACCCCGCKCCMAYCATYTCAAACTTRGCAAARCTTGAYTGGTCWATCAGKGCYACRCCMKTGCGCACWGCYTSATGYTCWKYKGCKGCAAAYTCATGCCAWCCGGGGTTCAGAAAATCCAGYTGATCMACSGGTTCCACCCCGTCAGGSGCRAACCACAAGGGCCGTTCCCARCCRTTYTTTGARCCRTAAACMGCACCGTGATCTTTCAGCTTTTGATAAAGTGGCGACAGGCGCARMTKKCGCACGGTTTCATGTTCCTGCCCCGGATAACGCATTTTATAGTGATGCGCATAATGCTCAACCGCGCGGGGATACATAAACGCGCGGCTGCCGTGATGCGGCCCGAAACGGCGGCAATCCAGCGGCCACAAATCCAGACTTGGCCGCCCGTCTACAATCCATTCGGCAATCATTTCCCCCGCCCCACCACCTGCGGCAATGCCGTAAAGAAACCCTGTTGCCATCATCAGATTGTCAAAATCAGGGGCCCAACCCATGACAAAATCACCATCCGCCGAATAGGGAATAGGCCCGTTAATCACAGTTCGGATACCGACCTCGTTCAACACAGGCGTGACCTCTGCCGCCAATTCCGCGAGCGGCCCGAAGCGGTCAAGATTGTCAGGCAGTAACTGGCGCACAAATTCGCCCGGAATACCTTTGTCGCCAAAGGGCAGCGTATCTTCTTCATAGCCACCGATCACCAGCCGCCCGCCCGCGTCCGGTTTGTAATAAACCAGCCGTTCTGGATCACGCAAGCTTGGCAGGCCTTTGACCAGCTCAATATCAGGCAGCGGTTCGGTGACTATATATTGGTGTTCCACCGCACAAGCAGGCACATGAATACCCAGCTTTGCGCCCAATTCACGGCTCCACATACCTGCCGCCATCACCACGGTTTCGGCCTGGTATTCCCCGTCCGAGGTGATCACTTTAGTGATCCGCCCGTCCGTGATTTCAAAATCCAGAACCGCCACACCTTGCTTGATCCGCGCCCCGTATTTACGCGCCCCTGCGGCCACTGCCTGACACAAGCTTGCAGGGTCAACGTGGCCGTCCGACGGAATAAACGCGGCCCCTTCCAAGCCTTTAGCATCAATATAGGGAAACAACGCCTTGGCCTCATCCGGCGTAATCATCTCCATTTCCAGATCAAAACTACGCGCCATCGTGGTCAGCCGCTTGGCTTCCAACAGGCGTTCTTTGGTTGCCGCCAACCGCAGACTGCCAACCTTTTTCCAGTCAAACGCCATACCGGTTTCGGCCTCTAGCTGATCGTACATCGCAACCGAGCGTTTCAACATCCGCGTGGTATTACGTGATGACCGTAACTGCCCGACCAGCCCCGCCGCATGCCATGTTGCCCCTTCGGTCAACGATGCTTTTTCCAGCAGAACCACATCTTTTTCGCCGTTCTTCGCCAGATGATAGGCGATGGAACAACCGATAATGCCCCCACCAATGATCAGATGTTTTACCGAATGTTGCGCCATTTCATCGAATCCCTTTTCTTCAGGCAACTATGGATAACAACATTATGCAATATATTTTGTTGTTTTATGTTGTTTTTAGGTTATCCAACAGGCATGATACCCCTGAAATGAGCAAATATACCCAACAAATAGAAAGTGTGGTTGCATTACGCGGCACCATAACAGTGGCAGAGATGTCTACCCTGTTGGATGTGTCCGACCAGACCGTGCGCCGTATCATCAAGCCGATGGTCGCAAGCGGGCAGATACAAAAAATACACGGCGCAATCAAGGCGGTGGAAAACCCGATGACCGCCCCTTTTCAAACCCGTATGCAACATAACCGTGCCGCCAAAGCGGCCTTGGCGGTCAAGGTTGCAGATATGATTGAAGACGGTCAAAGCCTTGCGATTGATACAGGCTCTACCGCAGGGTTCGTAGCCCAAGCCTTGCGCATCAAACGCAACCTGACCATCGTTACCAACTCGGCCTATGTTGCCAGCACGCTTGCAATGATGCCCGGCAACCGTGTGTTCATGGCAGGCACCCAACTGCGCGACCATGACGGCGCCGCCTTTGATCGCGCTGCCTTTGAAACCATTGAACGGATGCAAGTCGACACCAGCATTCTAACCGCTGCACAAGTACACCCAAAACGCGGTTTTCTGGTACGTGAACAATGCGAAGCCGACATTGCAAAAGCCATGTCATCTATTGCCAAGCAATCGGTATTTGCCGTTGATCACTCTAAATTCAGCGCAAACCCAGCATTAGGTATGGTGCAAATATCAGGATTAACCGGCAAATTATTTGTGGCTTGTGATAAGGGCATAGGCATTGAATACGCAAATACCCTAAGCGAATTTGAAAGCAGCCACCCATTATAAACGGATGGCCCATATTTTTTGTTGCAAATCCTAAAGGGATTGTAATTCAATGCCTTGCACATCCGCCGACGCCACCAACTTTTGGGTATAGTCTTGCGCAGACTTTGCCCAAGAAGATTTTTCCATAGCCTCGGCAATCTTTGGGCGCACGGCGTTAAAGGGCAGCACCTTACCTTCGGCTTTGGCATCAAGTTTGATGATGTGATACCCGAAGCGGGTTTTAACCGGCTCTTTAGTGATCTCACCCACAGATAGCTTTTCAAGGGCGTCTTCAAATTCAGGAACCGTGTCGCCTTGGCCAAGCTGGCCCAATGCGCCGTAATTATCCTTTGAAGAACACTCACTTTCGCTGGCCGCAAGTTTGCCAAAACCTCTGGGCGCACTAAGGGCCGCTTGCGTTAACGCAGTGGCTTTGATCTTGGCCTTTGCACAAGCCTGTTCATCCGCAGGATCAGCTAGACACAAAATATGCGAAGCTTCCCAAAGAGAGGGTGAGCGAAATCGTGACGGGTCTTTTTCCCAGATCGCGGTTACTTCTTGATCACTGGGCGGGTCGACATTTATTTCGGCATCAAGAAGGCCCCTGATCAGGGCCTCCTCATCTGTTTCATAACGTTTATTGCCCAGATCCGCAGGCTCTGCTTTCAGGTCACGGTTACGGGCTTCTTGCAAAAGCAACGTACGGATCACCAAGGCTTGGGCGGCTTTGCGCCACGCCAATCCGGGCTTGCCTTTCGGCGCATAGTGGTTCTGCGCTTCAGTGGCTATTTTGGCGGCATCAACAACTTCACCATTGACGGTAATCTCGGGGAAAAGTGAACGACTCATGGTTACTTACCCCTTGTAGATTGACGACGAGATCGCACGATCTGGTAACCGGGCCGTGTCAGGTAGCGTAGCGGTACTGACAACATATGCACCAAACGGGTGAACGGGAACAGTAGCAAGATTGTAAGACCAAGGGCTACATGGATTTTGAATACCAGTGCCACATCAGAGATGTGATCCGCTGCATTTTTTTCAAATGTCGCAATTCCTTGCGCCCAAGCCATGAATTTGGTCATTTCACCACCATCAAGATGTTGAAGAGAGCTTAGTATTGTGCCCAATCCCAACAGTAGCTGCACCATCAAAAGCACCAGAATAGCAATGTCGGCAAAGCTGGATGTTTTGCGGATACGCGGATCAAACAAACGGCGATGCAACAGCATTGAACCACCGATCAGCATCAAAATACCGGCACCACCGCCTGCGATAATCGCAAGCATCTGTTTTGCACTGTGACTGACGCCAAGCGTGTCAAATATCCAGATCGGTGTTAACAGGCCAACAAAGTGACCACCAAAGATGGTCAGGATGCCGACGTGGAACAGAACTGATCCCATAATCAGTTGTTTGCGTCGTAACAACTGACTGGAACTTGATTTCCAGGTAAACGGATCACGTTCATAACGCGCGATTGAGCCGATAAGTAATACCGCGGTTGCGATGTAGGGGTATATTCCAAAAAGAAAGTTATGCATTTTTTGCCTCCACTATTGGGCTGCGACCGGCTTGGCCGGTGCGGGATTAACGGGGGTGTCCATATTCGCAAGCATGTCGCGAACTTGCGGGCATCCGGCGTCTGGATCGGCCCCGAAGACGACCTCGCTTTCTTCCCAGATTTGGTCGAGTGCTTCCAGATCATCAGGATCATCGTCAGGCTGTTCCAGCAATTCGGCCAAAGCAGCTTGATCCACTTTTTGGCAAGACAACTGTAGCAAGGCGGCAAACACAGGCGCGTAACTGTGGCCTCGCCGTGAAAGCCGCGTATTCAACGCTTCAAAGATATGTGCGGCATCCGCCAGCACGTCTTTTGCTTCAGCCGCAGGGCACATTGCCAGATATTCCAGTAACACCGGCAAGTGATCAGGCAATTCAGTTGTCATCGGCTCGAACCCTGCCTCGCGGTAGGTTTCCATCAGGCTAACCATCGCCCCGCCCCGGTCACGGCTTTCACCGTGAACATGTTCAAACAGGTTCAGTGACAGGGATTTTGAGCGGTCGAACAGGCTGACATAGGTTTCTTCTAAAACATATATATCCGTCTCAGCCAGCTCGGTTACAATTGGGCGCAAGTCGCGCCGTGCCTTGGCCGTCAGCCGTGTATCAGCGGCTAAAACGCCACCGATTTCTGACATGGCTTCCTGCAATTCCTTTGTTGGGTAACTCAGGATCAGCGACAGTGCTTTTATCGTACGATCTGTCATAGTTTACGCTCCTTCCGGCATGGTGAACGCCGCTTTTTTACGGCCACCGAACATCGAGCCTTTGGTGATGCCCGTTGAACAGCCATTACTGTCTGTAAAGCCGCAGCCGCCGCGTAAGTCATACGCGTCTTCAACGTTTTCACGGTGTGTGGTCGGAATGACGAAACGGTCTTCGTAATCTGCGATGGCCATGATCTTATACATGTCCTCGATCAGGTTTTTGGTCAGACCCACGCGTTCCGCGATGCCTTCATCAATCACACCGTCCACGGTTTTGGCCCGCATATAAGCCCGCATTGCCAGCATCCGTTCTAGGGCCGTGATCACAGGTTCTTCGTCACCCGCTGTCAGCATGTTGGCCAGATATTTCACTGGAATACGCAAGGAACGTACATCAGGCATATCGCCATCAATCCCGATTGCACCGGCTTCGGCGGCGTTTTGGATCGGTGACAATGGCGGGATATACCAGACCATTGGCAGCGTGCGGTATTCCGGATGCAACGGGAATGCGATTTTCCAATCCATTGCCATTTTCCAGATCGGGCTGACCTGCGCTGATGTAATCCAGTCTTCAGGTACACCGTCACGACGCGCCGCTGCAATCACTTCAGGATCACTTGGATCAAGGAATACATCCAGTTGTGCCTCGTAAAGATCAGTGGTTTCAGGCGCATTTGCCGCCTCTTCGATCTTGTCCGCATCATACAGCATCACGCCTAAATAACGGATGCGGCCGACGCAGGTTTCAGAACAAACCGTCGGATTGCCGCTTTCAATACGCGGGTAACAGAAGGTACATTTTTCTGATTTGCCGCTTTCCCAGTTGTAGTAAATCTTTTTGTAAGGGCAGCCAGACACACACATGCGCCAACCACGGCATTTTTCCTGGTCGATCAGAACAATACCGTCTTCTTCACGTTTGTAGATCGCACCCGATGGGCAAGATGCTACACAAGTGGGGTTCAGGCAGTGTTCGCAAAGACGCGGCAAATACATCATGAATGTATTTTCGTATTCGCCGTAAATCTCTTTCTGGATGCCTTCAAAGTTGTAGTCTTGCGAGCGCTTTGAAAACTCGCCACCCAGAATTTCTTCCCAGTTCGGGCCTTTAACGATTTTTTCCATCCGTTCGCCGGTGATCTTGGAACGGGGGCGTGCTGTCGGGAACGCCTCCATTTCAGGGGCTGACTTCAGGTGGTCGTAATCAAAATCAAACGGTTCATAATAATCGTCGATTTCAGGCAGGTCGGGATTGCCGAAAATATTCGCCAAAATCCGCCATTTTGCACCCTGCTTCGGTTGCAACTTACCGCGTTTGGTACGTTCCCAGCCACCGTTCCAACGCGACTGGTTTTCCCAATCAGTTGGATAGCCGGTGCCGGGTTTGGTTTCCACGTTGTTGAACCAAGCGTATTCAACGCCGTCACGGCTGGTCCAGACGTTTTTACAAGTAACCGAACATGTGTGGCACCCGATACATTTATCAAGGTTCAATACCATGCCTATTTGTGCGCGAACTCTCATTCTGCTGCCTCCACTTCTGCCGCGGTTCGGTCAAGCCAGTCAACCTTGCGCATTTTTCTTACAATTACGAATTCATCACGGTTTGAGCCCACAGTACCGTAGTAGTTAAACCCGTAACTTTGTTGGGCATAAGCACCGATCATATGGGTCGGTTTCACGGTTGTACGGGTCACCGAATTGTGGATCCCCCCGCGCAGGCCAGTTTTTTCAGAGCCAGGCACATTCACGATTTTCTCCTGTGCGTGATACATAAAGATCGTGCCGTCTTTTATCCGTTGCGATACAACACAGCGTGCGGTCAGCGCACCATTGGCATTGTACACTTCAACCCAGTCATTATCGACCAGACCCGCTACTTTGGCATCATTTTCACTAAGCCAGACCACCGGGCCACCACGGTTCAGTGTCAGCATCATCAGGTTGTCTGAATAGGTTGAGTGGATGCCCCATTTCTGGTGCGGCGTGATAAAGTTCAAAATCACATGCGGCTC
>JAESRV010000055.1 GCA_016764475.1 Amylibacter sp. | reverse complement strand
GTCACAAATCGAAGGCTACATGGAACTGAAATGGGAAGAGGTATATGCCTACGAGCAAACACCGCACCCTGTTGAGTTTCAGATGTATTACAGCTGCTAAAAATAGCATCACAGCAACATCAAAATCAAAGCTCTCGGTTCTCCGGGGGCTTTTTCATCCGGGTTATGTGTTGAAAAATTAGCCTGCTAATTTATCCAGTAGAGTACCATCCGAAGCAACAGATCTTTGGAAAGGTATATCGCTTAGGTGGCCACAATTACGTTTCAGTAAATACTGATTAGGTATATTTGCTTTTCTGACTGTAGGGGGAATTTGCATGCAAAGCTGCATGATCCGGCGGTCAGAAAACGGGTTCATGACAAAATTATTAACATTCCCGAAATGCCTAACCCCCAGGGTATTTGGCAATAGATGTTCTGCAAATGCCAGGTCAATCGACCGTCGCATTGCACTTTCGGGTAATGTATCGCGCCATGCTTCGTATTTTTCGCCCCACTGGTCTACCACATCAAACAACGGGGCCGCTCGATCTATCAACAGCCGTTTAATACCAAAATGTGTTACCGGCTTTTCAGAACTTGCGAAACGGCCGCTCCATTGATTGGCCCGCAATAGTTCCATGACATTACCACGCAAAGATAACATATTGCCCGGCACCGCTTGTTCCAGCCGTGTGATACGCACCGCGATCCCCCCATCAGCATAACCTGTACGGTTAAAATAACGCATCCTGTCGTCATGGGAATGCTTCATTGAGGCATCAAAGGCTATCAATTTAAACGGAACACCAACCCGCTTGCTGATAATCGCCGCAATATCGGCGTCAATTCGGGACATTTTGTGAAACTGGTGTGAGAATGAAAATTGAAGATGCTTTAAATGCTCTTTGGCTGCCCCGACAATATTACGAGAGTCGTATCCGCCCGACAAAGGCAGTATTACCTTTTGGCTTCGGGCAAGTGCCCCAACAATATCGCTCAACCTTTGCGACACCTCATCCAGATTTTCCTCCATAGATATCTGCGGCCTGAACAAACGCGTATCCGCCCTTGGCCAATGCCGAACACATTCAAAGGTGTTAAGACACAGATAGTGATTGGGTAATGCCCGTTTCAGCGCAACATCAGGCGTTTCTTGTAACGAGAAATGCATTTCCCCCGACAAAATACGCATTCTATCAAATAAGGGGTTCCATTCTATTTCTCGGGTTAAAGCTAAAAGTGTTGTGGATGCGACAATAGCTTCGTCTTTATTGTAAACCGTTGAAAAATCCCCAACCGGATCGCCATAAACCCGCTGAATCTCTGGCGCATCAATGATCACAACATATCGCCCTGCAATGCCTTCAATTTCCAGCTCTGCCTGTTGCCAGTTTTTAGGATCAGCCATGTCATAGGGCAAGATATACGGATCACCTACATAGGCACCAGACTTTGCAACGCCCTCACCCAAGAACCAACCTATCTGATTGTTATTCTTATCCATTACGCGCTTGGTCTTATCGTCCTTTGCCCGCCAAAGCGTCCAGTTCACCAGTCTATGCGCATGCCAGTCAGGTATTTTATGGGCCGGGTTTTTCGCAAGCATATATTGGCCTGAAAAATACGAATTAAAATCAAATTTTTTTTTACTAATAAAACTATCAGCCAATATCATTCGGTACTCCACTGCTCTTTTTTATTTTATTCAATCCCGAATACAACATCAACCCATACCCGCAAAGCAAATTCGACAGTTTTGCCCAAGCCGTATTGAACGCCGCTAAGTCCAGCCCGGATTTTTCCTGTAACATGCCAACAGATGACACCCCGTCTATTGCCCCCAGCAACTTGGCGGCCTGCGGTGACATGCCCAGCCCCAGTTTCTGGCCATTAATGGCCACAGGCAATCCACCGCGTTGCACGATAAACGCTTCAACCTTTTTGGGGTTTTCACCGATAAAATGCGGAATGGCGGTGGGGTCTAGGGGATCAACATGTACCACTTCGCCCTGCTTCATCGCATAACCGATATGGGTTTTCATATTGCCGCGCAGCCTTTCCGCCAGATGCATTTCATCTATACGGCTGAACTGATCAGGGCGCACAAAATCAGGTGGTAACAACCCATCGAGTGAATACATTGCGGGCTGAGTGAAGTTTGCCAACTCCAGCCCTGCCGCATCCAGAAGCCCCGCCACATCACGCACCGTGCACGCAATATCCTGACTGTGCAGCAGCAGATCATAAAACCCTGCATCGCCGTCTTGGTGATCGCCCACCAGTGTGTTGCGTTTAAATTCGTGGTTTTGCGGCACCCGTTGAAACACGGACTTACCGAATGACAAGCGATCTTGGGGTGTCATACCTTGGGTCAATTCCCCAAACGCTTCTTGCAACGGATAAACCCCACTGCGCCCGTATGGTGCATAAACCATAAAACCAAGCCCGCCTTTGGGGGCCAAGGCCTTGGCCAAGGCATCAAACCCCGCTTGGGGTTCAAGCAAGTGGTGCAGCACCCCGCAGCAATCAATATAGTCAAACGCGCCATACTCAGAGGCGTCCAGCAGACTGCCCGTGATAAATGTAATGTTCTTTAATCCACGGATTTTAGCGCGTTTTTCAGCGATTTTGCGAGTAGAGATCGACAGATCAATATAGGTGATTTCATAGGGCCGTTTCGCATCCGTCAGCACCTGTGCTATCTGTATCAGCCCATCGCCAGAGCCACCGCCAGCCACCAGCACGCGCAATGGCACATTCCAGTCACGCGCACCGCCAAATACGTGATGATCAATTTCCATCGGATTTGACGGCGACCCCGTGATCAAACGCTTGCGTTCATCCTTTGGGTCGCGTGCAGGGTACGGATAGGCGTTATAGTGTTCTTGAACTTGCGACACGGGTTTATGCAACCTTGAAATAATTTCTGTGGCACCTTCATATCGCATCACATTTAGACAGCAAACAGCTAATTTCAGATATGCTGTAAGATAGAAATGCCACGATCCCCGTTATTGCTTTGACAGCACAACCCGAAAAGATCGAAAGCAATAAGCTTGAAAGCGGTTTTTGCGCAATCCTGCCAAAGCCCATAGACCAGCGTTTGTTAATCTCAGCGTTGACACAATCGCTAAAAAATTCCTAATAAAGATCACAGTGTTATAGCAGGTACGAACAATGGCCTTTCATCTACTTCGAATATTACTTTTCATCACAAGCTTCTTGATCGTCGGCGTGGGCCTGTCTTTCTTTGTTCTAGGCCCGAACACAACATTTACGCTTTTACTGGAGCTTTCAAAACCGCTTTTGAACAGCCCTGCCCCGATCACCGATATGGCTGCGCCAAACGTAGACGGTGAAATCCGCACATTGGCCCCTTTCTTGATCGCATATGGCGTACTGGTCTTTCTGGAAGCCAAGCACCTGCGCACCCATCTGTATTATGTACCACATCTGTTAGCCGTGTTCTTTGCCGCAGGCATTGGCCGTGTGCTGTCCTATTTCATCGCAGGCGCCCCCCACCCCCTGTTTTCATACATCCTTTTAAGCGCAGAACTTGGCGCGCCCATATTGCTGTTTTTGGTCTATAAACTGACATTGCGTAGCCTGGCCAAAGGCTAACAGGCAGCTCATTTACGACATAATTAGTCTGCCAAAAGCCGCAAACAGAATTGTAACCTGCCTAATTCTTGTTTCTACTAAAGTAGAAGGAGCAAGAATATGACCCAGCATTATTCAGACACCCGCAAGATAGACCCCACACGCGGCGACACTCTGGCTGACGGCAGCCCCAACAATGGCGACCGCATTGAAATCGGCCCCACCTTGCTGGCCCTGCGCGAATGGGAGGCGGCGGGCCTGCAAGCCCCCAACCTTGAAAACATGCGCGAATATCGCTGGAAACGTCTGACCCAACATATTGTAGATCGCGGTTACGGCGGATTGTTGATGTTTGACCCGTTGAACATCCGATACGCCACTGACAGCACAAATATGCAGCTGTGGAACACCCACAACCCGTTTCGCGCCGTGTTGCTTTGTGCAGACGGGTATATGGTGATCTGGGATTATAAAAACTCACCTTTTCTGACTAATTTCAACCACTTGGTACGCGAACAACGCTCAGGTGCTGACCTGTTTTACTTTGATCGCGGCGACAAAGCGGATGTGGCCGCCGATGTATTTTCACGCGAAGTTCGCGATCTGATCAATCAACATGGGGGGGGCAATAACCGTCTTGCCGTCGATAAAGCCATGCTGAACGGCATCCGTGCGCTGGAAGCGCAAGGCTTTGAAATCATGCAAGGCGAAGAGGTCACCGAGAAATCCCGCTCGATCAAAGGCCCTGATGAAATACTGGCAATGCGCTGCGCCTCTCACGCCTGCGAAGCCTCTATTCTGGAAATGTTCGAAGCCACCAAAGTGGGCATGTCCGAAGACGCCATATGGGCCGAATTGCACAAGGCCAATATCAAACGCGGCGGTGAATGGATCGAAACCCGCCTTTTAACAACCGGCCCGCGCACCAACCCTTGGTTCATGGAATGCGGCCCGCGCCAATTACAAAACAATGAGATTGTCGCCTTTGATACCGACCTGATCGGCTGCTACGGCATCTGCGTTGATATCAGCCGCACATGGTGGATCGGCGACCAAAAACCCCGCGACGATATGATCTACGCCATGCGCCACGCCCACGCGCATATCATGACCAACATGGACATGATGAAACCGGGTGTTTCCATTCGGGACCTGACCTTCAAAGGCCACCAGTTGGATGCGCAATATGTCAAAGGCCAATACGGCTGTCGCTTCCACGGCGTCGGCCTGTGTGATGAATGGCCGCTTGTGGCTTACCCCGAAAACCATGTGGAAGGGGCGTTCGACTATGAACTGCAACCCGGCATGGTGCTATGTGCAGAAGCCTTGGTCAGCCCGGAGGGCGGTGATTTTTCCATTAAACTGGAAGATCAGGTGCTGGTTACCGAAGACGGCTATGAAAACCTGACGAAATACCCGTTCTGCCCCCACTTGATGGGTAAGGCATAAATCTTACAACACGTCACATGGTCGTGAATATGCCTTGCCATTACACAAGGCTTAGCTACCTTTACATCAGTTAAAGGAGCACCCCCATGTCCATCGGCAAAATCACATTCACAGGCCATTCAGGCGAAACCCTTGCAGCACGCCTTGATATGCCCAGCGGGCAGTTGCGCGCCACGGCGATTTTTGCCCATTGTTTCACCTGTTCCAAAGACATCCCCGCCGCACGGCGCATTGCACAACGCTTGGCTTCTATGGGCATCGCGGTTCTGCGGTTTGATTTTACCGGTCTTGGCCATTCCAAAGGTGAGTTCAAGAATACCAATTTTACCAGCAACGTCGATGATCTGGTATACGCCGCCGAATACTTGACCCGACACCAAACTGCCCCCAGCCTATTGATTGGCCACTCACTTGGCGGTGCGGCTGTTTTGAAAGCCGCAGGGTTGATCCCATCCATTAAGGCCGTCGTCACCATAGGTGCCCCTGTTGACCCAGGCCACGTGGTGCATAATTTCGGCAGCTCTTTAGAAGAAATCGCGCAAAAAGGTTCGGCAACAGTAGACCTAGCGGGCCGCCCCTTCACCATCACCCAGGATTTTGTCACAGACGTATCTAAAGTCAACCTGATCCCTGCCATTGCCAACCTAAAATGCGCCCTTCTGGTATTGCATTCCCCCACCGATGAAACCGTCGGCATTGATAATGCCGCACAGATTTTCACCGCCGCCAAACATCCCAAAAGCTTTGTCACACTGGACAACACCGATCATCTGATCACCAATAAAGAAGATGCAGAATACGCCGCCGAAGTGATCGCCGCATGGTCGGCGCGTTATCTTGGCATCCGCCAACCCGCAGCCCCCATCGGTGCCCCCGAAGGCGTTGTACGTTCAACCGAAGCAGACCCCGACGGCTTCTTGCAAGACATCACCGCTGGCCCCTTACATCACACATTAGCAGATGAGCCGGTCACCTATGGCGGCACTAACAAAGGCATGACACCATACCAGTTCTTGTCCGCAGGCCTTGCCGCCTGCACCTCAATGACCATCCGTATGTACGCACGGCGCAAAGGCTGGCCACTGGAAAAAATCCATGTGGATGTGACCCATAACAAAGTCCATGCACAAGATTGCAAAACCTGTCAGGCCACAGAAGGAAAGGTCGATATTTTCACCCGCGAAATCCACCTATCCGGCCCTTTGGACAGCGACCAGAAAAAACGCCTACTGGACATTGCAGATAAATGCCCGGTTCACCGCACTTTTGAAAACGAGATCAAGGTGAAAACCGTTTTGGCGAAATAAATCGCCCTAGGGCGTAGACCTATAAATCCTGCACCACTGGTTTGCCGTAATTTTCTTGTGGCCAGGCGCAAGGCCGCAGGAAATATGAATATTTTCAAGGCCTTGCAACGCAGCCACGGGGAAATTACGGCAAATCCGAAGGACGGGATTGTCACGTCATCTCAAAGGCTTGGCCCGCTTGTAAATAGCCAGCTATTTACGGCACGTACCAAGCCTTTGATATTTAGCGACAATCCCGCCAGTGGCGCAGGATTTATAGGTCTACGCCCTAGCCCTTACGCTGCTCAGGATGCAAAGACGCCCCTAAGATGTGATCCGAATTACGCACAACCTGCTGTGCTTGTCCTACAATCAACGGATCAGGGACAGTCACAATACGGGTGTCTTTATCAGGATAATCCACCCCATTCAGGAAATGCAGCATACAGTTGATCCGCGCCCGTTTCTTGTCATCGGACTTGATGATCGTCCAAGGTGCATCCGCCGTATCAGTATAGAAAAACATCGCCTCTTTGGCTTCGGTGTAATCATCCCACTTGTCCAGGCTGGCCTTATCAATCGGGGATAGTTTCCAACGCTTCAACGGATCATTACTGCGCGATGCAAACCGGCGTTTTTGCTCTTCTTGGCTTACCGAAAACCAGTATTTGAACATCTTGATCCCGGAACGCACCAGCATACGTTCAAAGTCAGGTGTCTGGCGCATAAACTCCAGATATTCATTGGGCGAACAAAACCCCATCACGCGTTCCACACCGGCACGGTTATACCAACTGCGATCATACAAAACCATTTCACCCGACGTGGGCAAATGCTGGATATAACGTTGAAAAAACCACTGTCCGATCTGGCGTTCACCGGGTTTAGGCAAGGCCACAACCCGCGCTTCCCTTGGGTTCAAATGCTCCATAAACCGCTTGATCGTACCACCTTTACCAGCCGCATCACGCCCTTCAAACAGCAGCACAAATCTTTGCCCGGTTTCCTGCGCCCACAACTGCACCTTCAACAACTCAGACTGCAATTCACGCTTGCGGGCTTCATATTCCTTTTTGCCCATCTTTTCATGACCCGATTTTTCTTCGGGATCAAACGCACTTGCAACAGCGTCAGTTGCCACGGTTGGGAATGTCAGATCGCCTTTGGCATTGCCGGCGGTTGTTTTATTAGGTGTTGCAGGTGTCGTCATTTAAATATCTCCATTTGAATTTCCGCAATCATACATAAAGTGCCCGAAATTGCTTTGACCTAGATCAAAACCAAATGAATTATACCAAGTTGATATACCCCTGCCCTTGGTTTTGCTTTATGGTGTTCAAAAAAGAGCAGATAAGAATCAAAAAATGGCCGCAACAGACCTGTTTAAAAACGACAAACCCGAAAAAACCTATGACGCATCCTCGATCCAGGTGCTTGAGGATATGGAACACGTGCGCCTGCGCCCCGGTATGTATATCGGCGGCACAGATGACCGCGCCTTGCACCATATGGTCGCCGAGATCATCGACAATTCAATGGATGAGGCCGTCGCAGGACATGCCAACTGGATAGAGGTCGAACTGCACGCCAATTTCCACATCACCATCCGCGATAATGGCCGTGGTATCCCTGTCGACGCCCACCCCAAAGACCCATCCAAATCCGCCCTTGAAATTATCTTTTGCACCCTGAATGCTGGCGGCAAATTTTCGGGCGACAATTATGAGACATCAGGCGGCTTGAACGGCGTTGGCTCATCCGTGGTCAATGCCCTGTCCGATCACGTGCGCGTTGAAGTGGCCCGCAACCGCGAACTTTTCTCAATGGAATTTTCGCGCGGTGTGCCGCAAACCAAATTGCTGGAACTGGGGCAAGTTCTAAACCGTCGCGGCACCAGCGTCACCTTCCACCCCGACCCGCAGATTTTCGGCCCAAAAGCCCGCTTCAAGCCCAAACGCCTGTATGACATGGCCAAATCCAAAGCATACTTGTTTTCAGGCGTTGAAATCCGCTGGAAATGTGCGCCCGAATGCCTTGCCACAGGCGATGAAACCCCGACCAGCGACACTTTCCACTTCCCCAACGGCCTGTCCGATTATCTGTCAGAGCGCATGGAAGGTGCATCCGTCTATTCCGAAACCCCCTTCGCAGGCAAAGTCAGCTTCAGCGAAAAATTCGGCCCCAATGAGGTCGGATCAGTCGAATGGGCGATCAACTGGACACCCAGCCGCGACGCGTTCATGCAATCCTACTGTAACACCGTGCCCACGCCAGAGGGCGGCACCCATGAAAGCGGGTTTTGGGCCGCGATCCTGAAAGGCATCAAAGCATATGGAGAGCTGACCAACACCAAAAAAGCCGCGCAAATCACCCGAGAAGATGTGATGGGCGGCGGCTGTGCACTGGTCTCGATCTTCATCCAAGAACCCAAGTTTGTCGGCCAAACCAAAGACCGTCTGGCCACCGCAGAAGCCCAGCGGCTGGTTGAAAACTCGGTGCGCGACCATTTCGATAACTGGTTGGCATCAAACAATAAATCTGCGGGCGCAATCCTTGATTACATGGTGCTAAAGGCCGAAGAACGCCTGAAACGCCGCCAAGAAAAGGAAACCGCGCGCAAAACCGCCACAAAAAAACTGCGCCTGCCCGGCAAGCTGACCGATTGTTCATCGAAAACCCGTGAAGGCACCGAAATTTTCATCGTCGAAGGCGACAGTGCGGGCGGCTCTGCCAAAATGGCCCGCAACCGTAAAACCCAAGCATTGCTGCCCTTGCGCGGTAAAATCCTGAACGTGTTAGGCGCAGCCAGCAATAAAATCGGCACCAACAACGAGATCAACGACCTGTGCCAAGCCTTAGGTGTGCAAATGGGTGCCAAATTCAACATCGAAGACCTGCGCTACGAAAAAGTCATCATCATGACCGACGCCGATGTCGACGGTGCCCATATCGCCGCCCTGCTGATGACATTCTTCTTCACCCAAATGCGCCCGCTGATCGAAAACGGCCACCTATACATGGCCTGCCCACCCTTGTTTCGCCTGACCCAAGGCGCCAAACGGGTCTATTGCATGGATGAGGCGGAAAAAGACAAATGGTTGGAAAAGGGCTTAGGGGGCCGCGCCAAAATCGAAATATCCCGCTTCAAAGGCTTGGGCGAGATGGACGCCAAAGACCTGAAAGATACCACCATGAACCCCGCCACCCGCCAGCTGATCCGCATCAACATAGATGAGGACGAACCGGGTGAGACCGCCGATCTGGTGGAGCGTTTGATGGGCAAAAAGCCGGAACTGCGGTACGAGTATATTCAACAGAATGCAAAATTTGTTGAGGAGTTGGATGTTTAAAGGGATAATAAAATGAAACGTATTTTCACTTTTCTCTTTGGAGCAATAATAGTTTTGCTTCTACTGTTTATTCTTTTTCTACTCGTGAAATATGGGATAATTGCATCAAAATACATTATTGCTGGTTTTTTAAAGCTAAAACCTGAAATATATGTACCATTAGTATTCACTATAATGACGGCAGTAATTGGCTTAGCAGCCGCGCTGATTACTCAGGCAAGAATCCGAAAAAGAGCAATAGAAGAAGCGCACAGAGATAAGAAAGTTGCTCTTTATTTAGGTATTTTAAAATATATCCAAACACTTATGCTTTCACAAAAAGAAGGGTTTGAGCATTTAATAACAGAAGAGAATGACCAAGTTGAAAAAATGGCCCAATTCAAAACAGAATTGAATCTATGGGCATCACCACAAGCACTACAAGCGTTTCATGCCTTTACTCATCCAGACTCATCTAAAAACGGCCCTATGGCTATATTAAAATTGATAGATCCTTTTTATAAAGAAATGCGAAAAGATATTGGATTAAGCAACAGAGGGTTAGATGATCTTTTTTTCGCGCGCTCTATGCTTTCTGATCCAAGTGAGATTGAACAATTAAAAGAGTAATTTTCGCAAATTTTTGCGATCTATAGGGTGCGGTTTTACTTTTACACCCCACCCAGACCAACCATAGCAAAAGCCCCTCCCCGCACGCCCCCCAAGGGGGAGGGTTCTCAAAGATTGCTTTGCAACCTTCTGCCACCCCAACGGGGCTGCGCATTCTACGAATGCGCTCAGGTGTTGAAACGTTTCCGGTATTTTCAAACTTGGCATTCGGATGTGATATTTTTTGATATAACAAGCAATTACAACGCCTTAACCCCATGTCCAAGTCGGGGCATCATCCCCAGACACACAGTTTTGATCCCCTAAAACCCCTGGTAACCTTGAATTAACCCGCAATAGCCTAGACTATAGATATCATGTTTGGATCAAAAACAGCCTTGGCAATCAGCCTGACCTTCGCCCTGACCGCCTGCGAAACCAAAGAAGATGTCGCCAAAAGGCTGGTTCAATTCAACGGTAAAACCCTGGCACAGGTCAGCGATATAATCGGCGAACCTACCCTACAAAATAAAACCCGCGCCGTGTGGTTTTACGAAGCCACCCACACCGAATACCAGCCCTATTACTACGGCCACAGACACCGGCACCACGGTTACGCCATCCCCTACACCTACCGCGTGAACTGCATCTACACCGCCAGCCTGAAATCAGGGCGTGTGGTGGCCAGCCAATATAAAGGTAATTCCTGCCAGCGGTTTGCGCCAAAATCTAAAAAGAAGCGGGCATAGTTAAACGTTTATTTCGCAGAGAGCCACACTACAATATTAGCCAGGTACAAAAACCGCTGGCCCAAAGAAGTAACGTTCTTCATAAAAAGAGAGCCCTTCCGGGAGAATGGAAAAGGGCTCTCACGCTGCTGGCTCTGCATTCCAGCAGCCAAGCCATTCATATCAGCACGGCAATTCATCTGCCCGATTAAAACAAGCATCTTGCCCTTATAATCTGATGCCATAAAGCCCGAAATAACAAGGGCCGTCCAGCATCTGCCAATATCAATGGCTTATCTGATCTAAGGGGCCGTGATTAAAACTGCATAATATGAGCTTTGATATCAGCGGTTTTCCCACATATACCCATGCTAAAATGCCTGTACTAACTTAATCGTCCCCTTAGTATTTCAATATAACCTTCCAAAGAGTATCTCTCTAAATGCGGTATCTGTCAAAAACTATTACACAATAAGTTGTGTAGCATTTCAACAGCATAGCCAAAACCTGTAAATTTAGCATTACGAAAACAGGCTAAATACAACATAAAACAACAATTCACCCCTTAAATACCGCCAAAATCATAATCTGCTTAATTGGTGCTTTTTATTTTCGTAAAAATGGTTAATTTACCGCCAATTAAATCAAATGCGGGATCCCATGCTATTACGATTTGCAACCGGCCTGTTTGCCCTGACTTTATTCCCCGCTGCGGGCTATTCTGAAACCATCAATCTGCGAAATTCGTGCGATACATGGGAACATGTGCCAGCCAACGAAGCCTTGAAAAGCCCAGTTGCTGCCTTGTTACAGTGTACAGATGACAACGGCACATGGCTTTCATTGCAGATCATGTGTTTCACAAAAACTGCCGAAATAGAGTTCCGCTATCGCCCCGGTTATGCAATCGTATCACCTATTCCGCCCGCCCCGAAGGCACAAGAAAGTGCCCCTGTTGACGTAACACAATCAGATG
Organism: Amylibacter sp.; assembly: GCA_016764475.1. Lineage (GTDB taxonomy): Bacteria > Pseudomonadota > Alphaproteobacteria > Rhodobacterales > Rhodobacteraceae > Amylibacter. The sequence continues at coordinate 5,859 of JAESRV010000055.1, read as the reverse complement.
AAGCTATTGAACCCGTCTTTACCCCATTAGGCGCAAGGGAAATGCTGTTTTTTGACTTTCCAAAAATCGGTGTGACCAGTGTGGTGAATTACGATTTTGAGACACATGACTGGGGGTACATCGAAAAAGAACCCTTGTCGCCGCTGTTCCTGAAGCTGATTTCAGGCAATTACGCGGATGTATCGCTTTTAGCGACAGGGGTCACTGAACGCCTGCCGTTGCGTGGCTCAACCAAAGCCTTGCGCCCCGTAGTTGAGGCATGTCGTATTGCCAAAAACAAATTGGCTAAAGCAGCACCGCAAGATTAACTTGCCAGTTTCAACCCAGATACATCCAAAGAATTCACCGACCTGGTTACCACCGCTGCCAGTATTTCGCCCATCAAGCCAAAGCCTCTAGCTCTAGCCATTCCTCTTCTGCGGCATCCAGTGCCGCTTGCCGTTCAATCAGCCCGTCTGTGGCTTTTTGAAACTTCTCAGGCTCTTTGGTAAACAAATCGGGGTCAGACATAAACAGCTGTAATTTCGCAATTTCCGCTTCCAGACGTTGCATCACACTTGGCAGGGTTTCCAGGCGGTGTTTTTGGGTGAAATTAAGACCGGATTTTATCGCTTCGGCTTTCTCGGCGGCTTTATCTGCCTTTGACTTCTTCTTTGGCTTGCCAGACGTGCCAAACACCTCACCGCGTTGGGCGCGGTAATCGCTCCAGCCGCCGGCATATATGGTAGCCTTRCCATCGCCTTCCATTGCAATGGTTGTTGTCGCCACAAGATCCAGAAAGTCACGGTCGTGGCTGACCAGAATGACCGAGCCATCGTAGCTGTCCAGCACTTCTTGCAGCAAATCCAGCGTTTCAATGTCCAAATCRTTGGTCGGCTCATCCAAAATCAGCAGATTGCTGGGTTTTGCCATGATCCGYGCCAGCAAAAGCCGKGCTTTTTCACCGCCCGACAGGGCCGAGACAGGCCCGCGCGCCTGATTTTCATCAAACAGGAATTCTTTGAGGTACCCCACCACATGTTTGGGATTGCCGCGCACCATGATCTGGTCGTTTTTACCTGAAACGCCCAGTTCTTTATCCATCGTCAGGGTTTCCCAAAGCGTTGCTTTGGGATCAAGCTGTGTGCGGTTTTGGTCAAAAATCGCCGGCACCAAATTGGTACCCAGCTTGATCGTGCCAGTGTCAGGCGCCAGTTGCCCTGTCAGCATATTCAACAGCGTGGTCTTGCCCACGCCGTTCGGCCCGACAAAGGCAATGCGTTCGCCGCGCATCACCCGCAGGCTGAAATTCGTTACAATAGGTTTGTCGTAAGCCTTTGATATACCAACGGCTTCCACCACCAACTTGCCGGATTTACGCCCCGTATCCAGTGCCATTGCGGCGGCACCTGTGCGCTTGATTTGCCCGGCTTTTTCTGACCGTAAATCCGCCAGACGCCGCACCCGGCCCTGATTGCGTTTACGCCGTGCAGAAATGCCTTCCACCGCCCAACGCCCTTCCGCCTTGATCAGACGGTTCAGCTTGTGGCGTTGCATGTCTTCTTCTTCGAACATCTTATCACGCCAGTCTTCAAAGGCTTCAAAGCCTTTGGGATGCTGGCGCACCACACCGCGATCAACCCAGACAATACCTTTGGTCAAAGTGCGCAGAAAAGTCCGGTCGTGGCTGATCAGAATAAACGCCTTGCGCGTGGTGCGCAGATGGTCTTCCAGCCAGGAAATTGCCTGCACATCCAGATGGTTTGTAGGCTCGTCCAACAACATCAGATCGGGGTCTTCGGCCATGATCTTGGTCAAAGCGGCCCTACGGCGTTCACCACCGGATGCGGTTTTAGGCGAGCGGTCCAGGTCAAGCTTCAGCCCTTCGGCGATCATATCAACGCGGTACAAATCACCCAAGTCCAGATCAGCCGTCGCATAATCGCGCAAGCTGTCATAACCCGACAGGTCAGGGTCTTGTTCCATATAGCCCACGGTTTGGCGCGATTTTAAGAACCGAGTGCCATCATCGGGCTGTGCCAGCCCCGCGATCACCTTCAAAAGCGTTGATTTACCAGAGCCATTGCGCCCAACCAGACACAATCGCGCCCCTTCTGAAATCACCAGATCAAGCCCCGTAAACAACGGGTTTCCCCCGAATGTCAGGTGGATATTGGATAGGGTCAGGATCGGAGGTGCAGCCATAGCCCCCCTATCGCCTTCAAATGCGCTTGGGTCAAGGTGGCAATTTGCAAAATGCCCCGCTATCCATAAAATCACGCCCATTTCATCACTCCTGACTTGCACGCCCAAGCACATCGCCCTACAACCCTTGAAAGCTTATCATAAGGACAGTAAAACATGCTGGGTTCAATGCGCGCGAAGAAGAAAAACCAAACCTTGGTCTGGATCATCCTTGGCCTGTTGGTTTTAGGCCTGATCGGCTTTGGCGGTGCGGGTCTTGGCGGCGGAATTATACGCAGTGTCGGCCAAGTCGGGGATGAGGAAATCACCACCGAAAGTTATGGACAAGCCCTGAACGCCGCCCTGTCCAATCTGTCACAACAATTCGGGCGCAATGTTACAGCCGCCGAGGCACAGGCCTTTGGTGTACAAGATCAAGTACTGCAAGGGCTTTTGACAACGGCTGCCCTGGATAATGAAAACAACAGACTTGGGATCAGCATCGGGGATCAGGCTGTGCGGGCTGAATTGTTAAACACCAGTGCCTTTCAGGGCTTGGATGGATCGTTTGACAAAGCATCTTATGAATTTGCGCTGGAACGCGCCAACCTGACGCCTTCAGAATACGAAGTGATCTTGCGCAAACAGGCCGCGCGTGCCTTTTTGCAGGCAGCTATTGTGGCAGGTGTGAAAACCCAAGGTACACAAACACAGGCCTTACTGGCATTTGATCGCGAAACCCGTGATTTCACTTGGGCAGAACTAACAGCTGATACATTGGGCGCACCTGTGGCCGCACCAACGGATGCGCAAATTCAGGCGCAATATGAAGCCACACCTGAAGCCTACACAGCACCCCTGACCCGCAAGATAACCTATGTATGGCTTACCCCTGATATGTTGGCAGATCAGGTTGATGTCGATGAGGCGTTAATCCAAGAGTCGTATGATCTGCAAAGTGACCGCTTCAACAAACCGGAACAGCGCAGCCTGGAACGGATTATTTTCGGGTCAGAGCAAGAAGCCATAGAGGCGCGCAACCTGTTGGATGCAGGCAGTGCTACTTTTGACACCATTGCGGCAGACCGTGGGTTAGCCCCCGGTGACCTTGACTTGGGCGAAGTAACACGCGGCACCATTTCAACAGAAGCCGCAAAGCTGGTTTTTGACACGGATGCCACGGGCATTGTAGGCCCGGTAAAATCATCGCTTGGCCCGGCACTTTTCCGCATCAATGCCATTTTGGCCGAAGACATTACCCCCTATGAAGACGCGCGGGCCGAAATATTGGGCGAACTTGCGGGCGAAGCGGCACGACGTTTGGTCTCTGAGCTTGTGACCGATATTGATGATCTGCTGGCCGCTGGCGACACGTTGGAAGTGCTTGCCACGGATACCGACATGCAACTTGGTGAGATCTCATTTACAGCCGATACATCCGACGGTATTGCCGCTTATGAAAATTTCCGCACTGCGGCCAACCAAAGTCAAAAAGGCGATTTTCCTGAAATCGTCGATCTGGCTGATGGCGGCATCTTTTCCCTGCGGGTGGACGCGGTTATAGAGCCCGCATTGCGCCCCTTGGACACCGTGAAAGATCAAGTGATTGCCGATTGGAAGCGTGCTGAAACCCTACGTTTGCTAACCGCAAAAGCCGAACAGCTGAAAACCGATATAGAAGCAGGTGCCAGCTTTGGCAGCCTTGTTACCCATCCCGAGGTCGCTGCACGTCGTAGCGCATTTATAGAAGCAATCCCGTCGTCCCTGATCACCAGAATATTTGAAACGGGGACTGGTAAAGCCATTGTTGTTGCAGGTGACACTAGCGTCTTTGTCGCGCGATTAACCCAAGTAAACGCATTTGATGGTTCCACTGAGCAAAACACTGCCCTACGCGATGCGGTTCAGAAACAACTGGATGCACAGCTTGGCAGTGACCTGCTTGCAGTTTTCGCCAATGCTTTACGCGATACAGCCGATGTTTCCATAAACCAACCTGCAATAAACCAAATCAACACACAGCTGACTGGCGGTTATGCTGGTGGTGGCATGTAACATATGTCACTTTTTCCGGCCTTTTCAGCTTTCAAAGATGTCTATCGAGGGGGGCAAAACCAAGTTGTCTACACCCGCATTGTCGCCGATCTTGATACGCCCGTTTCCCTAATGCTGAAGCTGGCGCAAGCCGGTGAACACAGCTTTATGCTAGAGTCGGTGACGGGGGGCGAAATAAAGGGCCGCTATTCCATCATCGGTATGAAGCCTGATTTGATCTGGCAATGTGACGGTAGCGTATCGCGCGTTAACCGATCCGCCCGTTTTGATGCGGATGCATTCGAAGATATGCCGGGCGACCCGCTAACCGCCCTGCGCACCCTAATAGCCGAAAGCCGCATTGACCTGCCGGATGACCTGCCGCCCATGGCCGCTGGCCTGTTTGGTTATCTGGGCTACGATATGATCCGTCTGGTCGAAGACCTGCCCGATATGAACCCCGACCCCATCGGCCTGCCCGATGCGGTTATGCTACGCCCGACGGTTATTGTGATTATAGACGGCGTAAAGGGCGACATTACCGTGATATCACCAGTATGGGCCGCAGAGGGCCAAAATGCCCGTGCCGCTTATAATCAGGCCGCTGAACGGGTGATGGATGCGGTGGGTAATCTGGATCGCACGGTTACAACCGAAGTCAGTAATCTGGATCCTGATACAAGTGTAGGCGCGCCGCACTCCAACACGGATAAGGCCGATTACTTCAAAATTGTCGAAAAAGCCAAAGACTATATTAAAGCCGGTGATATTTTTCAGGTGGTGCCCAGCCAACGTTGGACACAAGATTTTAAACTGCCGCCGTTTTCACTGTACCGCGCATTGCGCCGCACCAACCCGTCCCCTTATATGTTCTATTTCAACTTCGGCGGGTTTCAGGTGATCGGGGCCAGCCCTGAAATATTGGTGCGGGTAAAAGGCACAGAAGTGACCATCCGCCCCATCGCCGGCACCAGAATGCGCGGCAAAACCGAAGTGGAAGACAAAGCACTAGAGGCCGAATTGCTGGCCGACCCAAAAGAGCTGGCCGAACATCTGATGCTGCTTGATTTGGGCCGCAATGACGTAGGGCGCGTGGCTAAAATCGGCACGGTGAACCCGAATGAAAAGTTCATTATTGAACGCTACAGCCATGTGATGCACATCGTTTCTAACGTGATAGGTGAGCTGTCGGATGACCACGATGCCCTGTCCGCCCTTTTGGCCGGCCTGCCCGCAGGTACGGTATCTGGGGCACCCAAGGTGCGTGCGATGCAGATCATTGATGAATTGGAACACGAAAAACGTGGCGTATATGGTGGTGGCGTCGGATATTTTTCCGCCGGTGGTGACATGGATATCTGTATTGCCTTGCGTACCGCCGTTACCAAAGATGAGAAACTTTACATCCAAGCTGGTGGCGGTGTCGTTTATGACAGCGACCCCGAAGCCGAGTTTCAAGAGACCGTCAACAAATCGAACGCCTTGCGCCAAGCGGCTAAAGATGCCGGGCTGTTTGTGAATTTTAAACCCGGTAATTGAAACCTGAAAATACGCCTTTTATCTTAGGGTCAGGACCTATTAATCCTGCGCCACTGGCGCGGTTTTCCCGAAATATCAGGGGTTTGGCGCGCGCCGTCAATAGTGGATCTATTTGCAAGCGTG
>JAESRV010000019.1 GCA_016764475.1 Amylibacter sp. | reverse complement strand
CACCTGCCTTTGAATGCAGCGTGGTATGAATGGAACTGGGGCGGCCAAGCTCCATGCCTTGTTCCACTTTGATCGCATTCAAGCCAACCCCATTCTTTGCCAGAAACCCATGATGATACCAATACTTTGCCAGTGCCGCATTGGTTGTGCCTGCGGCAGCAGACTCGGGCAAGGCACACCACACGCTGATTACCATCGACGACCATCCGACCATCATCGGTGGTTTTAATTCTACTGAAACGACCCGTTAAAAATGGGGGGATTGCCCTGTCAAACGTGATGCGCAGGCCGTGTTTGGCACAATAAGCGCGTTCAGAAATTGACCGTATGGTTCATGACTTAGCGGAACCTCTTGTTTAAAACCAAACTTGGGTATTGAGTGAAAGGGTTTAATCGTCTGATCGGATACCTTTCGTGCCTAGAAAACTTGCTATCATATTCTTGCTGATAACGGTTGTTATCGATGCGATGGGTATTGGGCTGATCATGCCGGTAACGCCCGATCTGATCCGCGAGTTGCTGGATGCAGACCTGTCTGAAGCGGCCCTGTGGGGTGGCGTGTTAAGTGCCAGTTTTGCGGTGATGCAATTTCTGTTCGGGGCTGTGATCGGCAATCTGTCTGACCGTTACGGGCGGCGGCCGGTTTTGCTGGCGTCCCTTATGGTTATGGCGGTTGATTATCTTGTCATGGGGGTGACGCACTCGATCTGGATATTGCTGATCGGGCGGCTTATCGGCGGGGTGGTATCGGCTACGCAGTCAACGGCGGCGGCCTATATGGCGGATATTTCAAAACCGGAAGAAAAAGCCGCCAACTTTGGCCTGTTGGGGGCCGCATTCGGGATCGGCTTTATCATCGGGCCGATGTTGGGCGGGCTGTTGGGCGAATTTGGGTCGCGCACCCCGTTTTTTGCCGCCGCCGCCTTGGCGTTTTGTAACTTGATCTTCGGCTATTTCATCCTGCCTGAAACGGTAACCGATAAAATCCGCAGGCCACTGGAATGGCGGCGGATGAACCCGTTTCGGGCGTTGCGATATGTCGGCAACCTGCCCGGTGTCGGGCCGTTGCTGGCGATGTTCTTTTTCTATCAGCTGGCATTTTTCGTCTACCCGTCGGTGTGGGCTTATTACACACAGGAAAAATTCGGCTGGACACCGTGGGATGTGGGTCTGTCGCTGGCGGCATACGGTATTGGCATCGCTGTGGTGCAGGGCGGATTGATCCGTTTGGTGGTTCCAAAACTGGGGGAATGGCGTACTGTTATGGTCGGCATGTCGATTAGTATTGCCGCTTTTCTGAGTTTCGGTTTTATCTCTGTGGGTTGGATGATATATGTTCTGATCCCTTTTTCGGCACTGGGAATGATAGCACAACCTGCATTGCAGGGGATTATGTCAAAAGCCGTTACAGACGATGCCCAAGGTGAATTGCAAGGTGTGTTGACGGGTGTGGGCGCCATCGCCAGTATCATCAGCCCGCTGATGATGACAGGCGCGTTTGGGTATTTTACGCGGGCCAGTACCGCGATCTATGCCCCAAGCGCGCCGTTTTATCTGGCGGCGGTTCTGGACGGGGTTGCATTGGTGATTTTTATCGGGGCTTGGCGGCGGATAACGCGCCCTAAAGCTGGTTTAAAAAGTTAAACAACGTTTGTGATTTATGCGCCTTTGCAAGATCGGCGGCAGTTTCGCCATATTGATTGGTAATGGTCGTAGCCGCACCCGAGCGGATCAGGATTTCAGCGATTTCCAGATTGTTATGAAACGCCGCCTGATGCAGCGGGGTTTCACCCAATGCATCCAGACTGTTCGGATTTGCTTCGTTGCTTAGAAGGGTTTTGATGCCAGTTACGTCTTTCATCGTGACGGCTTTATGCAAAATACTTTCACCATCTACGGCAAGAGAATTGGCGTTACTGACATCACATTGGTTGAAAAACGGTAAGGCTTGGTACCGTTCCAGCAGGGTATTTAATGGTTCATTTTGCATCATAGAAAATCCGGATTATGCGTGTATCGGGATACTCAACTACAGGGGTAAACATGTTCTTAACTTAAGCGCGTTCAACATTTTATCATTTTTCGGGTGATTCTACCGAAATGTTTATGCGATCCGGGTAATATTAGCGGATATATGCTTATTCAAAGGATAAGCGCAATAATAGTACGAATTCGACTTTATGTTGGGTTACAAGCATAGTAGTACCAAATCGAACTATTATTGGAGGGTAAGATGAAACGCAGGAATGCACTTAAAGTACTTGGCGGAGGTTTTATTTTCTCTACTGCCGCACTGGGCGGCGTGGGCACATATGTGGCAACGCGCAAGCCGAAAACGGCACGACTGCCTTGGGGCAGTGCAGGCAACTATACTGAAATTCGTCATATCGCCTTGTCTTATGCCCTATTGGCGGCGAACCCGCATAACCAGCAACCGTGGATCGTGGAATTGGTTGGCGATGATAGATTGCACCTATGGAAAGACAAAACACGGCTGCTGCCCGAAACTGATCCATATGGGCGCCAAATCAACATTGGGTTGGGGTGCTTTCTTGAACAGATGGTTTTGGCATCAAAGTCACATGGATATGACGTTGTTATAGATGTCTTCCCCAGCGGTCAGGATGGACCTGTTGCAACTGCCGTATTCAGCAAAGGGGCAAATCGGGATTACTTGTTTGACTATATTCTAGAGCGTCGGTCATGTAAAAAACCGTTTGAAGACAAGCTTGTATCAAGGGCGCAAGCATTGAATTTAGCACCTTATGCAAGCGTTGAGATTGGTCAGGGCAAGGTTTCTGAGATAAAGAAAATCACTTGGGATGCATATGTTGTTGAAGCGACAACGCCACGTATATGGAAGGAAAGTGTTGATTTAATGCGCCTTGGGGTGGTCGAAGTTGATGCAAATCCCGATGGGATCAGTTTAACGGGTGGTCTGATGGAGATAATGACCACTACGGGTATTTTAACGCGTGAAAACAGCATGGATATGCAATCAACGGGCTTCAGAAAAGGAATGGAAATATTTCATACTAAGTTACATGCGACCCCTGCATATGTGTATCTAAAGTCACAACAAAATACACCGGATGATCAAGTTGCCATTGGGCGGCAATGGGCGCGGTTGAATTTAAAGACAACTGAAATGGGCCTGTCATTGCACCCTGTCAGTCAAGCATTGCAGGAATACCCGGAGATGGCCGAGCAATACCGCAACATACATGATTTGCTTGTAAAGCCCGGAGAAACGGTTCAGATGTTGGGGCGGTTGGGCTATGGGCCGGATGTACCACCTGCGCCGCGCTGGCCCTTGGAAGAGAAGTTGAAGAATGGATAAAAATCTGACCGCGCTTTATTTTCAGTTTTTTACCGAAATAGGTATTTTGAACCAATTAAGCCGCGCCGGATTTGAAGCCAATTTACCTAAGGGTATTACTCTTGCCCATTTCAGTGTGCTTAACCACTTGGTGCGCCTTGGTGGCGGGCAAACGCCGTTGCATATCGCCAAGGCATTCCAACTGCCGAAAACGACCATGACCCATACCTTGTCTGTTTTAGAAAAACGCGGACTGATTGTGATGCGGCCTAACCCCGATGATGGGCGTTCAAAGGTGGTTATATTAACTGATTTGGGGCAAAAACTTCGCGATGATGCTATCGGTTCATCTGCACCCTATTTTATTGATTTTGCAAAGCAGTTTCCACCTGATGTGTTAAAAAGCATATTGCCGATATTGGCAGACATGCGCGGCTTTTTAGATAAAGAACGTGACAGTTGAAATAAAAACGGCACCCCAATGAGGTGCCGCCATTTTTGATATGATGCGCGTTTATTGCGGTATTTTGCCTTCAATACCTTCAACGTAGAAGTTCATGCCGGCCAATGTGCCGTCATCAGCCGTTTCGCCGTCTTTCAACCAAACTGAGCCGTCTTGTTTGTTAAGTGGGCCTGTGAAGCTGTGCATGGTACCTGCTGACAACGCGTCTTTGATCGCAGTGGCAGAGGCTTGTACATCCGCAGGGATCTTGTCAGAGAATTCACCGATTTTAACCATGCCAGGCTTGATGCCGTCCCATGTGTCGGTTGATGTCCAGGTGCCGTCCATAACCGCTTGTACGCGGGCAACATAGTAAGGGCCCCAGTTGTCGATGATGGATGACAGGCGTGCGTTCGGGCCGAACTGGGTCATGTCGGATGCCTGACCGAAGGCGAATATGCCTTTTTCTTCGGCAATGGTCATTGCCGCCGGGCTGTCTGTGTGTTGCATGATGATGTCGGCACCTTGGTCGATCAAGGCGGTTGCGGCATCTGCCTCTTTGCCCGGATCAAACCAGGAAAACACCCAGACGATTTTCATCTTCACATCGGGGTTTACTTTTTTGGCTGCGATATAGGCGGCATTAATACCACGGATCACTTCGGGGATCGGATAAGACGCGATATAACCGATGGTGTTGGTTTTTGTCATGTTGCCCGCGATATGGCCAATCACGGTGCGGCCTTCATAGAAACGCGCGGAATATGTCGATACGTTGTCAGAACGTTTAAAGCCTGTGGCGTGCTCAAACTTCACGTTAGGGAACTTCTTGGCCACGTTCAGCACGTGATCCATATAGTTGAACGATGTAGCGAAAATCAGGTCGGTGCCTGACAAAGCCATTTGTGTCATCACCCGCTCACTGTCGGCACTTTCAGGAACGCTTTCAACAAACACGGTTTCAACCTTGTCACCGAATGCCTCTTCAATGGCTTTACGGCCCTGATCATGCTCGTATGACCAGCCGAAATCACCGGTTGGGCCGACATAGATAAAGCCGACCTTTACTTTTTCAGCGGCACTAACTGCCCCTGTCAGGCCAACGGCAAGGGCAGCCCCCGCCAGTATTGTTTTGAGTAAATTCATTCGTTCTCTCCTTGTTGGTGGTCGGCATGGGTGCCGCCCTTATATATCGCCTTTAACTAGAGGCGTGAAAAATCCGGCCCAAGCAGGCCGGGGCGTTTAGGCTGGCGCGTTTTTTGTCGGAAGACATGATCACCAGTACGATAATGGTCACAAGATAAGGTGCCATAGATAGGTATGCGACGGGGATATTGGCCCCGGCAGCTTGTAAGTTCAACTGCAAAACCGTGATACCGCCGAATAGATAAGCACCAAGGATGATGCGCCATGGTTTCCAAGAGGCGAAGACCACAAGGGCCAGTGCAATCCAGCCCGCACCTGCGGTCATGCCTTCAGTCCATTGCGGCACACGCACCAGCGAAAGATAAGCCCCGCCAAGCCCCGCCATGGCCCCGCCAAACAGGATCGCCATGATACGGATACGGATAACCTTGTAGCCCAGCGCGTGGGCCGCATCGTGGTTTTCGCCAGCTGCCCGTAAAACCAATCCGCCGCGTGTGCGGGTCAGGAAATACCAGACGCCTGCGATGATCATCAACGAGATATAGATCATATAATCATGTGAAAATAACAACGGGCCGATCACGGGGATGTCTGAAATAAACGGAATATCCAGAGAGCCGAATTTAGGCGGTTTTATACCCGCATAACTGTGCCCCAGAAGGGCGGCAAAGCCCAGACCGAACAGGGTCAGGGCAAGGCCCGTGGCAACCTGATTAGTCAACATGTATTGGGTGAGCACCGCAAAGATAAACGAAATGGCGGCCCCGCCTGCCATGGCAGCCAGGAACCCCAGCCAAGGGGAGCCAGTTTCAACAGCCACGATAAAGCCGCAGATCGCGCCGATAATCATCATGCCTTCAACACCAAGGTTCAAAACACCTGATTTTTCCACCACCAGTTCGCCGATAGCGGCAAGCAGAATAGGGGTTGCGGCAACCATCAGGCTGACGATCAGGGATACGGGGGATAGGGCTGAAAAATCCATTATGCCACCTCTTTCTTTTTAAACCGAATTCGGAAGTTAACAAGAATTTCCACCGCCAGCATGAAGAACAACAACATGCCTTGGAATACCTGTACGGATGCGGCAGGGACGGACAGTTGGAACTGTGCCAGCTCACCACCAATATAAGTCAGTGCCATCAAAAGCCCTGCGAACAAGATGCCGATAGGGTTCAGGCGGCCCAAGAATGCCACGATGATCGCGGTAAAGCCGTACCCCAGCGGGAAGTTGGTGGATAGTTTACCTGCGGGGCCTGTGACCTCAAACAAGCCCGCCATGCCAGCCAACCCGCCTGATATGCCAAGGCATATTGCTATGGTCACGTTCGGGTTAACGCCTGAAAACTTGGCCGCACGTGGCGATTGCCCTGCGGTGCGCACCTGAAAACCGAAGATGTGCTGTTTCAGCAATATGTAGGACACGATGACGACGGCCAACGTAACGAACACGCCCATGTGCAGCCCCGTATTGGCGATCAGCTCACCATTATAGGCAGACGCGTATTCATTGAAATTGCGGCTGACAGGGAAGTTCATGCCGACAGGTGACCGCAATGGGCCTGTGACCATGGCCCCCAGGAAGTTTATCGCCACATAGACCAGCATCAGGGATACAAGGATCTCATTGGCGTTGAACTTGATTTTCAGAAAAGCGGGGATCATTGCCCAAAGGAAACCGCCCACGGCCCCTGCAAGCACCATCAGTGGAAAGATCAACACGCTTTCGGTGGGGTAAAACGCAAGCCCCACAGCACCACCCGCGACAGCCCCCATGATGAACTGGCCCTCGGCCCCGATGTTCCAGATATTGGCGCGGTAGCCGAACGACAGGCCCAATGCGATAGTGATCAGGGGTGCGGCTTTGATCAGCAGTTGGGGCCGTGTGTAACTTGCCACGACCTCGTTAAACAATGGATCCCAGAATATGATGCGAATGGCTTCAAACGGGTTTTTGCCAAGGATGGCAAACAAGATACCGCCTGCGATCATGGTCAGCACAACCGCCAGCACCGGTGTTAATATCACCATTGCGTTGGACGGGGTTGGCCTGCGTTCAAGTTTAAACATTTTCCACCTCGGTTCCGCCCATCATCAGGCCGATTTGTTCAATTGTAATGCCCTCAGCGGGGCGTGGTTTGGATAGGGTACCTTCGGATAGAATGGCGATGTTATCCGATATTTCCATCAATTCATCCAAGTCCTGACTGATCACCAACACGGCAGCCCCGTTTTTGGCCAGCTTCAGTAAAGCGTGGCGGATGTCGGCGGCGGCAGCGGCATCAACGCCCCATGTGGGTTGGTTGACCACAAACACATCGGGTTCTTGCAGAATTTCGCGCCCGATAACAAATTTTTGCAGGTTCCCGCCTGATAGTGACCGCGCGGTGTTTTCCGTCCCCGGTGTGCGTACATCGAACTGTTCGATAATATCGCGGGCAAATTGCTTGGTGGCTTCGGTTCTGATCATGCCGTTGTTGGTCAGATTTTGACGCATCGCACCGGTCAGAAAAGCGTTTTCGCTTAGCGACATATCGGGTGCCGCTGCGTGACCAAGCCGTTCTTCGGGGGCGGTCAGAAGACCGCGTTCGCGCCGTGGATTGGGGCCAAGCTGGCCGATGTCTTCACCTTTTAACTGGATGCTGTGTGACACTGTCAGTTCTTCGCCGGAAATGGCCAGCATCAATTCGTCTTGTCCGTTGCCGGCAACACCGCCCACGCCCAGAACCTCGCCTTCGTGCAGGTTAAACGTGATCTCTTTTAAACTGGTGCCAAACGGATCACTGGATTTCAGCCACAGGTTATGTAATTCCAGCAATGCAGCCCCGTGTTTAGTGTTGTGTTTTTTGGGTGTGCGCAGTTTCGATCCCACCATCATTTCGGCCATGCTTTTGGCGGTCTCGTCTTTGGGGATACACGTGCCTACAACTTTACCACGCCGCAGGATGGTGGCGTGTTCGCAAAGTGCTTTGATCTCATCCAGCTTGTGCGAAATATAAAGGATGGATGTGCCTTCATCTGATAGCAGCCGCAGGGTTTTGAACAGCACTTCAACCTCTTGCGGGGTCAAAACGGATGTGGGTTCATCCATGATCAGCATTTTGGGGTTTTGCAGCAAGCAACGCACAATCTCGACCCGCTGGCGTTCACCTGCGGACAAGTCCCCCACCATGCGGTAGGGATCAATGGTCAGGCCGTATTTGCTGGACACTTCGATAATGCGCTGGGTCAGGTCGGCAGTGTCAGGCGCATTTTCCATGCCCAACGCGATGTTTTCAGCAACGGTTAACGCGTCAAACAGCGAAAAATGCTGAAACACCATGGCCACGCCGCTGGCGCGCGCGGCGCGCGGTTCGGGCGGGGCGTAAGGTTCGCCGTGTAGCATCATCGTGCCGCTGTCAGGGCGCACCAGCCCGTAGATCATTTTGACCAGCGTGGATTTTCCAGCCCCGTTTTCGCCCAATAGCGCGTGGATTTCACCGGGGCCTATTTCAAAGCTGACATCATCGTTTGCAATGACCCCCGGATAGGCTTTGGTCAGTCCTGACAGGCTAAGTAATGCAGTCATATTTGGGCCTCCTTTTGTGCCGTCACGTTTGCGCGTTCGCGTATAAGTGCGCTTGTGATCCCAAGGGCGATGGCTTTTGGTTCTTTGCCCAGTGACGGATCGCCAATAGGGCAAATAATGCGTGATATTTGGGGGGCACTATGCCCTAGATTTTGTAGTTTTGTGATAAATCTTGCGTGTTTGGTTTTAGACCCGATCAGGCCCACCGATTTGAAGCTGTTACTTAGGATTGCATGGCAAAGTTCCAGATCAATCGCGTGGGAATAGGTCAGAATAAAGTGTTGCGCATCATGGGGCGCGTGAATGGCTGCCAGTGCGGGGTTTTGGGCGACAAGTTGTGTGACATTTTCGGGAATGTCCGCAGGAAAACGCGCGCCTTTTGTGTCAACCCAAGTGATGTCGAAAGGCAGGCCTTGCAGCGTGTCGATAATGGCGCGGCCCACATGCCCCGCGCCGTAAATCCAGACAGGTTGAAGCGGTTGGCTGATGGATTCCACAAGCCAGCCATCTTGCAGCTGTGTATCAGGTGTTTCGGCCCCGTTACGTGCGTTCGCAAGGTTGCGTTTGACCCATAAGGGTTCAGGGCTGCCCACTTGTATCGGGCGGGCAAAGATCGTGTCTGTTTGCGGCAGGTTTGCTTGCGTAAAACACTCGGTTACCAAGGTGACGGAACCGCCGCAGCATTGCCCCAGATTTGGGCCAAGTGGTATGCGTTGTACGCTTGTTAAAGTTTTGCTTTGCAAATGTTTTTGTGCCATTTCAACCGCCTGATATTCCAACGCACCGCCGCCGATTGTACCGTAAAACCCTGCATCCCAAACCAGCATTGACGTGCCAGCTTCGCGCGGCGATGAGCCCTTGTGACTGGCGATCAAAATACGCGCGACATGCCCGTGGGCATCTACCGCTTGGGTCAGGGATGAAAGGTCAAAACTCACCAGCTTTCCCCCTTCAGGCGCGTGACAGTTTTCAGCACTTCTTCGGGTGTTGCAGGGGCATTTATCGCGGGGTATTCGCCCGTTGCCGAACAGCCGCTGATCGCGTGTGACAGGGCGATCCATGCGGATATGCCCAGCATGAAAGGCGGCTCACCCACGGCTTTGGATTTGTAAATCGTGTCTTCAACATTTTCATTCTCGAAAAGGGCTACGTTGAACACTTGCGGGCGGTCTGAACAGGCGGGGATTTTGTAGGTGCTTGGTGCGTGCGTACGCAAGCTGCCCTTATCGTCCCAAACCAGTTCCTCGGTGGTCAGCCAGCCTGCACCTTGCACATATGCGCCTTCGATCTGGCCTATATCCAGTGCCGGATTCAGCGATTTTCCGCAATCGTGCAACAGATCGGTGCGCAAGATGCGGTATTCGCCTGACAGGGTGTCGATAAGCACTTCGGTTACAGCCGCGCCATAGGCGAAATAAAAGAACGGGCGACCACGGCCCGCTAGGCGATCCCATTTGATTTTGGGGGTGGCATAGAACCCCGTGGCGGATAAGGAAATGCGGTTTTGATAGGCCAGTGAAATGGCGTCATTAAAAGGTATGCTTTCTTTGCCAAAGATAACGTCGCCATCCGCAAAACGCACATCTGTTGCTTTGCAACCATATTTAGGGGCCAGAAAATCAGCGATACGCGCCTTTAGCGTGTCGCAAGCATTCTTGACCGCCATACCGTTCAAATCAGCCCCGGAAGAGGCCGCCGTGGCAGAGGTATTGGGCACTTTGCCGGTATCTGTGGCGGTGATTTTCACTTGTTCCAGCGGAATGCCCAACGTGGTGGCCGCGACTTGCGCCACTTTGGTAAACAGCCCTTGGCCCATTTCGGTGCCACCGTGGTTTAACTGCACTGAACCGTCGGAATAGATATGCACCAAGGCACCTGCCTGGTTCAGATGGGTCAGGGTAAAGCTGATGCCGAACTTAACAGGTGTTAATGCAATGCCGCGTTTCAAAATGCTGTCGGGGTTATCAGCATGATCTTTTTGGATAGCCTTGTACCGCGCATCATAGTCCGAGGTTTTGCGCAACTCATCCACCAAGGGCGTGATCACACTGTCTTCAATGGTCATGTGATAAGGCGTGGTCTGGCCGTTTTTATAAAAGTTAACGCGCCTGATTTCCAACGGGTCGCGGCCCAGCTTATGGGCGATGTGATCCATCACGCGTTCAATCGGCACCATGCCTTGGGGGCCGCCGAAACCACGGTAAGCGGTGGCCGATTGGGTGTTTGTTTTCAAACGGTGCGAAATGATCCGTGCGTGCGGTAGATGATACGCGTTGTCGGTGTGCAACATGGCACGATCGGCCACCGGGATCGACAGATCAAGCCCCCAACCGCAACGGGCGTATTGGTGCATCACCAGTGCCTGAACCTTGCCGTCTTTATCAAAGGCGGCAGTGTATTTCAGGCGGAAATCATGGCGTTTGCCGGTGATGATCATGTCATCGTCGCGGTCATACCGCATTTTGCAAGGCCGTCCGGTCAGTTGAGCGGCAACGGCGCAAGCTATCGCTAGCGCGTTGCCTTGACTTTCCTTACCACCGAACCCGCCCCCCATGCGGCGGATTTCCACGCGCACGGCGTGGAAAGATTTGCCTAAAGCTTGCGCCACCTTATGCTGAATCTCGCTGGGGTGCTGGGTGGATGATTGCACCACCATATCGCCATTGTCTTGCGGCAGGGCAAGGGCTGCTTGACCTTCCAGATAGAAGTGTTCCTGACCGCCCAACTCAAAACTGCCTGTGACGGTTTGGCCATCGCCAAACTGCGCCAGAACATCCTCAGGATTACCTTTTAAAAAGGTAATCGGGTCTTCGAATTTACTGTCGGCGGCAAGGGCATCGTCGATGGTCAGGATCGCGGGATGTTCGGATATTTCAACCTTGCCCAAACGTGCAGCTTTGCGGGCTGCAAGATGGCTGGTAGCAATAACACAGAAAATCGGCTGGCCGATGTAATGCACTGAACCTGTTGCCAAAAGTGGCTCATCATGGGCCGAAGGTGACACATCATTTTCGGCAGGCAGGTTTTTGGCAAGCAGCACTTTAACCACGCCCTCTGCCGCCCTGACCGCATCAAGATTGATGCCGGTGATGATGCCACGCGCCACTTCGGACAGGCCAAAAGCCAGATGCAATGTGTTTGCAGGCATCGGTGTGTCGTCAACATAACGGGCTTTGCCTGTAACGTGCAAAAGGGCCGCGTCATGCGGGGTTGAGGTGGCTACACTCATGACGGCTCCAATACACGCGGCGTGTTTTGCGTGTCTTCAAGGAAATAACGTTGCAGCATGTTTTGGGCTGCCTTCAAGCGGTATTCTTTTGATGCACGCATGTCCGACATCGGGGTGAAATCAACCGCAAAAGCGGGCAGGGCCGCCGTGATGGTTTCTTTTGTCCACGCCTGGCCCAGCAGGGCCGCTTCAACGTTGGATGCACGTTTGGGCGTGGCCGCCATGCCACCATATGCGATGGCACAACAGGTGACTTTACCGTTTTCCACATAGATGTTGTAGCAGCCCAACACGGCGGAAATATCCTGATCAAAGCGTTTGGTCAGCTTGTAGCATTTCAAGCGGTCGCTTTGTGCGGGGATGAAAATGCTTTCAACAAACTCGCCCTTTGCACGGTCTTGTTTGCCGTATGCAACAAAGTAATCTTGTAGTAGAATCTCGCGGCGTACACTTCCTTTGCGAAGTGTCAAAGTGGCCCCCAATGCAATCAGCGCGGGCGGCCCGTCACCAATAGGCGAGCCGTTGGCGATGTTGCCGCCGATGGTGGCGGCATTGCGGATTTGGGTAGAGGCGAAACGGCGCAGCATTTCGGCGAAATCGGGATAAAGCGGTGTGATGGCATCGCGCAGCTCTTCTATGGTGACCGATGCGCCAATGCGCAGGCCCGCGTCTGTGTGTTCTATCTGGCGCATATCTTCGATTTGCGAAATGAAACAAACGCTATCAAGTCTAGCCAATTTTTTAGTGACCCAAAGCCCCACATCCGTGGCCCCGCCAATTAACGTGCCATCCGGATTGGCTTCATACCATTTAGCCAGATCATTAGAACTTTCAGGGTGTATGGCCTTGGTTTTCAATGCGGCAAGGGCTTTGGCATCTTCCCCCAACCAGGCAGGTTTATTGGTTTTTTCAGCGGCAACAGCCGCGCGGATAATCGGGGCATAACCCGTGCAACGGCACAGGTTGCCTGCCAGTTGCGTATCATAATCGGTCGCACCATTTGTGTGGGCACAAGTCATCGACATGATAAAGCCCGGCGTGCAAAATCCGCATTGGCTGCCGTGTTTGTCAACCATCGCCTGTTGCACAGGGTGGGGCGTGTTGCCAGTGGCAACCCCTTCCACAGTGCGTACGGATTTGCCGTGAAGTTGTGGCAGGAACAAAATACAGGCGTTCATCGCGCGATGGGTTTTGCCGTCACTGATCATCACAGTGCAAGCCCCGCAATCGCCTTCGTTACAGCCTTCTTTGGTACCTGTCAGGTTACGCGTTTCGCGCAGGTAATCCAATAGGGTACGTGTGGAAGACACGCCCGTAACTTTAATTATCTCCCCGTTCAGAAGAAACTCAACTGACATGATACCTCCCCAAGCTGTCAATCTGCCTACCATAGCAGGTAAGCTTATTTCATTCTAATCACATTGGCGGAATTTGCGCAGATTCAGAATACCATATAATGTAGAAGCACTTTCAAGATAAACTGTATAATACTTGCCTACATGACTTCGCGATAACCAAGCACATCCATCGTTTCCGTATCTACCTTGCGGTAAATATATTCCAGATCACGTTTTTTATGATCGACCTTCAATTTGTGAAATTTATAGCGGCGTTGGTAATCTTCAAACCGCATATTGTCTTTGGCTTTGATCGAGCGGCGGATGTTGCCGTAGCCCGGGGTTATTTTAGGAATGTATTCAGAAATACGATCCATCTGATCCTCAAAATCCGACAAGATATCTTCATAACGGATGTGGATCACGTTTTCCGCCACTTCCATCACCCGCAGGTAGCTTTGCATTTTACGGTTCCACAACTCAATCGGGCTTTCCAGCATTTCCGCATTCAGATTATCGCGCACGGCTAAGGGCCATTCTTCGGTCAGAAATTTGTCAAAACTGATGTCTTCGTCGCTAATCATCGGGTTTTCAGGGCGCGCGTGCAGTGAGGTCAGAAAATGCACTGGGTGTTTTGTGATTAGCACAAACAATGTGCTTTGCGCGTGCGGTGCTGCACGGATCACATCAATCGGCGGGGCCGCATGTTTCCAGCCGAAATCGGAATAAAGAATGCGCTCATGATATTCATCTTGCATACGGTTGTTGTGAAACGGGCGTTCTTTGGGCTTGTAAGCTTGCAAAACCAAACGCATCACCCGCCGGTCAACACCGAAATCACCGCGCAGGCTGTCGGTGGCGAAATTCTTGTCGATCAGTTTGCCAAGATACGCGGCCCCTGTATTGCGTTCACCGAATACTTTCGTGAATAGACACGTCATTTAAATATGTAGCCCCCGTCGGCATGATTTTCTTATAAAATAAGTTTAAACACTAAGATAGTTTTTGCAACCGCTTTCCCTGAAATGAAAGCTGCGATAGGGTTGCGCCCATGAGCAATTCACCCCGATTCATTCACCTGCGCGTTCACACCGCCTATTCCTTGCTAGAAGGCGCAATCCAGCTAAAAAAGCTGCCCGATATGTGTGCGACCGGCAAAATGCCAGCGGTGGCTGTGACCGATACCAACAACCTGTTCGGCGCGTTGGAATTTTCCGAAACGGCGGCCAAGGCAGGTTTGCAACCGATTATCGGCTGTCAGTTTGACCTAAGCTACGCAACCGCTTCGCGCCCCGGTGAAAAAACCCCTGACCCCAAGCCGATTGTTTTGTTGGCGCAAAGTGAGGCAGGCTATCTTTGCCTGATGAAGCTCAATTCCTGTGCATTTCTGGAAGCGGGTGACGCTTTGCCCCATGTCACGCTGGATCAGCTGGCCACCTATTCAGACGGGTTGATCTGCCTGTCAGGTGGTTCCCTTGGCCCCGTTGGGCAGTTGTTGCAAGATGGGCAATCGGAAAAAGCCCGCGCCTTGGTGCAGCGTCTGGCAGGGATTTACCCTGATCGGTTTTATATCGAGTTGCAACGCCACCCTGACGGCGATCATCCGCGCACCCCGGTGGAAGAACTGACCGAAGCACCGATGCTATCTTTGGCCTATGATCTGGAACTGCCACTGGTCGCCACCAATGACGTTTATTTCCCCAAACGCGCTATGTATGAAGCCCATGATGCGCTGATCTGCATCGCCGACGGGGCCTATGTGGATCAACAGGCCCCCCGCCGCCGCCTGACGCCAGAACATTACTTCAAATCGCAAGACGAGATGGTCAAGCTGTTTGCTGACCTGCCGGAAGCGATTAAAAACACGGTTGAGATAGCCAAACGTTGCGCGTTCAAAGTTTATAAACGCGATCCTTTGCTGCCGAAGTTTGCAGATAACGAGATTGAAGAATTACGCCGTCAGGCCAATGAAGGCCTGCAAAAGCGGCTAGAAGTTATTCCGCACGCAGCCACCGTGGAAGAATATCAGGCGCGGCTGGATTTTGAGCTGAAAATCATCGAGGGCATGGGGTTTCCCGGCTACTTTCTGATCGTGGCCGATTTCATCTATTGGGCCAAGGAACATAATATCCCGGTGGGGCCGGGCCGTGGCTCGGGTGCCGGCTCGTTAGTGGCTTATGCGCTGACCATCACAGGGCTTGATCCGTTGCGCTATTCACTGCTGTTTGAACGGTTCTTGAACCCTGAACGGGTTTCTATGCCCGACTTCGACATCGATTTTTGCATGGATCGCCGTGAAGAGGTGATCTCTTACGTGCAGGAAAAATATGGCCGCGATAAGGTGGCCCAGATCATTACCTTTGGGGCATTGTTGTCAAAGGCTGCCGTACGTGATGTGGGCCGTGTTCTACAGATGCCCTATATGCAGGTTGACCGCCTATCAAAACTGATCCCGGTGGAAGGGGTAAAACCTGTGTCCATCACCAAAGCACTGGCGGATGAGCCACGTTTGCGCGAGATGGCAAAGGCCGAAGAAGTGGTTGACCGTATGCTGAATTATGCGGGGCAAGTGGAAGGTTTGCTAAGAAATGCATCCACCCACGCGGCGGGCGTTGTGATTGGTGACAGACCGCTGGATGAACTGGTTCCGCTTTATAAAGACCCACGTTCAGAAATGCCTGCAACCCAGTTCAACATGAAATGGGTCGAGCAGGCGGGGCTGGTGAAATATGACTTTCTGGGGTTGAAAACCCTGACGGTCATTCAAGGTGCCGTTGATTTTCTGGCGGACCGTGACATCAAGATTGATATTGATGCGATTGATCTGGAAGATGAGGCCACTTACGAATTATACGCCTCGGCCAAAACCGTGGCCGTGTTTCAGGTGGAAAGTTCGGGCATGATGGATGCGCTGCGGCGCATGAAACCCACCTGTATCGAAGATATCGTCGCCCTTGTGGCCCTATACCGCCCCGGCCCGATGGAAAACATTCCGATGTTTTGCGACGTAAAAAACGGCCGCGCCGAACGTGAACTGATGCACCCGTCCATTGATCATCTGCTGGACGAAACCCAAGGTATCATTGTCTACCAGGAACAGGTGATGCAGATCGCCCAGGAAATGGCGGGATATAGCTTGGGGGGTGCTGACCTGTTGCGCCGTGCCATGGGTAAGAAAATCCAAGAGGAAATGGATAAGGAAAAACCGAAGTTCCTGAAAGGGGCGGCCGAAAACGATGTGGATGCGAAAAAAGCCAATCAGGTTTGGGATCTACTGGATAAGTTCGCCAACTACGGTTTTAACAAATCCCACGCGGCGGCCTATGCGGTGGTGTCTTATCAAACCGGCTGGCTAAAAGCGAACCATCCGGTGGAATTTATGGCCTCGGTGATGAATTGCGATCTGCATCTAACCGATAAATTGAATGTGTTTCATCAAGAGGTCAAGCGTCTGGGTATCGAAGTGATCCCGCCTTGCGTCAATCGCTGTGAAGCCAAGTTCAGTGTGAAAGACGGCAAGATTGCCTACGCGCTGGGTGGCCTTAAAAACGTCGGTGCCGAAGCCATGCGGCTGATCACGGATGCCCGTGCAAAGGGCGGCGATTTCGCCGACCTGTTTGATTTCGCGCGCCGCGTTGAACTGAAACGCGTGGGCAAAAGGCCAATGGAAATGCTGGCTAGGGCAGGGGCGTTTGACCTGTTGGACGGCAACCGCCGCAAATGTCTGGAAAGCGTCGATCAACTGGTGGCCTATTCGGCGGCCACCCACGATGATCGCAACTCTGCCCAAGGCGGCTTGTTTGGTGACGCGGGCGAAGCCCTGCCTGCACCGCGCCTGCCAATGCCAGAAGACTGGTTGCCTAACGAACTCTTGGGCCAAGAACACACCGCCATCGGGTTCTACCTGTCAGGGCATCCGCTGGATGATTATGCAGGTGCGCTGAAACGCAAGAACGTGCTGACACTGGATGAGTTGCACCAAAAGGCGGCAGGCGGCACTGTGGTGGCGAAAATCGCAGGCTCTGTGGCGGGCAAGCAGGAACGTAAATCAGCACGCGGCAACCGTTTTGCATTTGTGCAACTATCTGATCCAACTGGTCTTTATGAGGTTACAGTGTTCTCTGACACACTGGAAAAGTTCCGTGACTTGCTGGAGCCGGGGCAAAACGTGGTACTGTCGGTCAAGGCCGAACTGGAAGCGGATCAGCTGAAATTGCTGGCCCAAGGCGTGCAGGCCGTTGACGCATCCGTGGCCGATGCCGCCACGATGGGGTTGCGGATTTTTGTCAATGATCAGGCGGCGGTAGGCTCGATTGCAACACGCTTGGATGCGGTGTCAAAAGGGGCAGGCCCACGTGGCCGAGGCCCGGTGCATCTGGTACTGATCCACCCCGATTTACCGGGTGAGGTCGAAATGGCACTGCCAAACGAATATCCGGTAAGCCCGCAGGTGAAGGGGGCGTTGAAGCATATTTCTGGCGTGCAGATGGTTGAGGAGTTTTAGGTTTGACTAGACAAGATTTAATGAATCAAATTGTAAATGATTTAAGAGTGTCTCGTGAGAAAATAATTTATTTTTTGATGTCCGCTTCTGGTGCATCAATTGGCTTTGCAACGACACAAATGAATGATTTGCTACCCGATCAATACAACCGATTTCTATACATTGGAATAGTGTTGTGGGCTTGCAGTTTTATATGTGGCCTTAGAGCTATTCGAATTACCCATGGTACAATGCTTGCGAATGCAAAAGTGCTTGAGATGAAAAATGATACTCACCCAAAGATACTTGATAATGCTGGGTTTGATAAAATGGTGGAAGATGATTTTGCAACAAAAGGAAAGAAGTTTGGTTTTTGGTGTAACTCACAGGCTCTATTATTATTGTTTGGCGCCTTCTGTTATATAGTTTGGCAAATTCTGAAGTGCTCAGATTGCGAATTAACATTAAGTATTTTGAACATGTTATAAATACCTCTCCCCCCCCCAATCACCCAGTTTGAAATGATCCAAAATGTTGCAACAATCGG
>JAESRV010000123.1 GCA_016764475.1 Amylibacter sp. | reverse complement strand
TTGGGGTGGCCAGATGCTCCGGAATCCCCGGCCAGATCAAATCGGAATGGGTGGCCACATACTATTGGAATCAGTGGCCGGATGACCCCGGAATGCGCACTGATACAAGGCAAGATGGATTTCGTAGGACGGATCGATCTTGCGGCCGCTTACTTTTGTCATCACCGACCCAAACGGCTTAAAATCGTTCACCATAGTCTGATCTACGAGAATATTGCGGTCGGCAAGATAGAGAATACGTTTTGCTGCCCCCGCCTTCCACAAACGCCAAATGATCTGAAAGGTTGTGTAGGTTTTCCCCGTTCCCGTTGCCATAACCAGCAATACGCGGTTCTTCCCTTTCGAAATCGCTTCTATTGTTCGGTTAATCGCCTCGGCTTGATAATATCTTGGTTCTTTCCCTGAGCCATCATCATGATATGGCTCCATCAACAGCTCTTGCTCGCCATCAGCAATGCCTCGGAACTTCTTATATCGTTTCCACAGATCGTTTGGTGACGGAAACGCGTCAAGAGCAAACGAAGTTTCTATATCTTCTTCAGACAAAGGGTACTTATTGTGCTGCTCAAATCCGTCACCATTTGAACTAAACGCAGTCGGCACTTGCATTATATCTGCATAGCCAAGGGCTTGCTGCATTCCATGCCCGATAGAATGCTTATTGTCTTTTGCCTCAAGCACTGCGACAGGCAATGATGGCCCCCAAGACAAAACATAATCTGCGAATTTCTTCTTCTTTTTGTTTCTCGACGACATATTGCCGCGGACAATGATTGGTCCCAGCGTAAGAGTCACTTCGCGGCGAATCTGAGTGAAGGGGTCCCAACCGGCGTCTTTCAGTGCTGGAGTAATATACAGATCACAAATGTCAGATTCACTGAGTTTCTTTTTTTCTTCAGGCATTAGTGACATTGAGTGCCTGCCCCGCCAAAACAATATATGTGTACCTTGGTGAAAGCTTCATGATCGCTATACATCGTGTTTGAAAATCCGATAGGCATATATATTTTCTCTATTATCTTTAGCAGCTAATTGCACACCGGAGCGTAAGGTCGATATATTAGTACATTAACAGGAAAAATGGTAAGTAGTACTCAAAAAAGAGGCAATAACGTCAATTTATCCACATAAAGCTAAAATCTGGCGCGTATCCAATCGGCGAACGGTTGGTCTGGAGTCTTGGGGGTAGGAACGCCACCCAAGTCGATGGGAAGGTTCCAAGGAAGGGTAGCACGAAAGCTCCCTTATTTGGTCTCCATGAAATGGGCGATGGGTGCAGGGAGAGCAAAGTCTCCCTTGCGAGGGATTAAACACCGATATGTTTGTATGATGATGGAAAGGCTCAATGCCGGTCTGTCATCATTGGCTTTGGGGGATACAACGGGGGAGCGCAGCAACCCCCTTGTCATGATTGTGTGGTACTACCACACACATCTTGCGGCACACTTTAACTTTAAAATTGGGTAGTACCGACCGGATTGTTCAAACATCCCTCACTTATTCGAAGAAGCCTAAAGAATTGTCAGTTTTTAAAAATATCAATCCCAAGAGCCTTCAAAATAAGTGCAGCCTCTGAAATCAAATGAAACTGTTGCCCTCGGCCAATGGGTCGACTGTGCGCCAGTGGCTTTCTGATTGGATGTAGCCTGTCCATCGAAGTCACGAAATGTTCTTTTCTTATAAAAACTGGTTCAAATACCGGTTTCCAATGGCCACCACCAATGACAATATCTTTCAACTCCATGAAGTTGGAATACTGAATCAGGTGGAGCGGACTCTCTCCATCGGCTATAGCTTCCTGACGTCTCTTCTCCCACGCTGCAACAAGGTTTCCGCTAACGCGCTTTTCAAGCCATTCTTCACCGTATTTGTTTGCCATTCTCATTGATATCACATGGCGAAGATTCTGCTCTACGGTTGTTATTAGGCTATTGTGGCCGGGATGAAAAATATGACCAGGATCACTACCATCAATAGTAGTAGGTATCGGAGCAAACTCAGCTTTGAAAACGAATTTTGTCTGAATAAGCACATCTCCCGATGTGTTTGACGGAAATGCTAGTAATCCACCATTCATGCCAGCTTCAATATGAGCAACATCTCTCGCATCTGGGCCATCATCATCAGCGACTTCAATTGGGTCTCCAATTTCTGCATCGATATAGTCACGCGTTTGTTCAGAAAATGGTTCTGCGTGTCTAAGCACAATGTTAAGCCTTGAAATCGACGCAAAACCTTCAAAAGAGAGGGCAGAAAATTCTGCAAGCACCCACGGTTTGCGTATTACTTCCATCTGCGCTTGAAGTGCTTTTGCCCAATTCAAGTCAACCATATATGCAGCATCAATAGCGGGAACGGTGTATGAGAGTTGTTTTGCAATTGACGCGAGAGCAGATGTATCGGGAAGTATTGCATTTTCTAATGACGAAGCTATTCGCGTAGCAACACTTACTTGTTCGATTGCTTTTTTCAACACGCCAGATTGTGTGTTTATTTTGGCAGCAAGTTTGAAAATACCTGACTGCGTATTCAAGGTGTCAAAAGCGGACGCCAAAACGGATTGATGCTGGCTTAACACTTTTCCGGCATCCAGCATTGCTTGCGAATGACCACCCAAGTGAAGTTCCCTTGATAAACCTCTCAACGGATTCGTAATGCGTTCAATTTCTTTCATTTGGGTTGCAAGCCTTGTCGTCATATCAACGTTTTGCAATGTTTTTCGGATGTTATCAGACACTCTGTACTCTAACTGTTGGTATAAAATAAATAGATTTTCTATGCTAACATCTTAGGTAGTTGTGGGCAAATGCTACACGTCTTAAAAAAAGACTGCGCCTCAGATATTAAGTTTATCCAACCACATCAATTTACCCGCACCGATAAATGATACGAGTTCCGTTTATGCCGGGCTCGGCATAATCCATGGCCAGATTTCGGGGCCATTTGACGGGTGCAGGGAATGCGCAATCCCTGCGAGTGATCAAACACCGATATGTTTGAATGGCGGTGAAAGGCTCGAAGCCTGCCAACGCCATCCATGCGACATTTATCAAAGGTCGAATAGATTTCCTTGCCGTGATGCGATTTCCTGCGCTTTCCACACCTTGCTTTTGGCCTCATGTTCAAGACATGCAAGAACATATTCAACCGCGTTGGTGTGTTCTTGAAGGCCACCGAAATGCAGAAAATGCGATCTATAACCTGTCTCCGAAATTGGAAAAGGCACTCTGTTTTCGCTGTGAATTTCAATGTGATCGATCCCCTCAAAATAATTGATTTTATGAATCACTGTCAGGCCAATACCGTGCCATGTGATAGCCTCAACAACCCTGTTTAGGCTTGTTGAATTGTCGCTCTCGTTTTCCATGATCGCCACCATTACCCGCACCGATAAATGATGCGGGTTCCGTTTATTGTGGTGTCGCTATAATCCATCGCCAGATCACGGGCGTATGCGTCATAGTCAAAATAATAGCGCATGCCTTCGGGTATTTCACCGCATAGGCCTTCATCAACGAATTGCTCGGCTAGTTCGCGCATGCTGTCTAATTCGTAAATATCTACGTCCAGATCATCGGGGTTGTCGTTGTTTAAATCGAATTGATAACCACATCCACCAACCGCCAATATAAAACGCGTTTTCTGGTCGTCGTCCCATTCCTCGGCAAGTTCCAAAAAGCGTCTGGCGTTGGCTTGGTTTATGCTGATAGCCTTGGCCAGATCGCAATCAATATCATCGCCATCGATAAACTGAATTTCAAATTCTTCGACGGGTTGGCCGTAATCATTCCGCAAGGCTTTTGCCTTTGCGTTATAATCTTCGTTTGTTTCAAAATAAAATCCGTTGGCCGATAGGTCATAAGGTTGTGCAAATAATGTTGTCATTTTCTTTTCTCCAATCAATTAAGGGTTCGCGTGTGAACCTCTGCTTCCGGCGAGGATGGAGATGGGAGGGGATAAGAAAAATCGATGCTGATGGTGCGGGGCAACGAAGTGAGCCACGGTCAGTGTTTATTTTACTTGTGGGGAGAAAGAGGCAAAGTCTCTGGTTTCCCCATTGCTTAATCGGGAATTATTTATCCAAAAGATATTCAGTCCTGCAAATATTCAAGGATACTTGGGTCAAGTACGCCCGGTTTATAAAACTCTGTTGATGGGGTTTCGGATTCAGTTCTTTGAGCATAAGCACGAAATCCGGGATGTGGCCCTTTATTATATACAGCTATAAAATTCCCCCTCATTGTACGTACTTTTTGATGTCCATCTGGAAAGGGTGTAAAATCATGGAATGAAAAGAATTTTAGCATATCTTTTCTATTACCTTTACCAAGCAACACGACGTTCATCCCATAAGGCAGGACAACCCCTGTATCGATTTCATTAAACGGATGTTTTGCAACACTATCGTAGAAGCGTTGCTCTTCCGTATAGAAAAGCGCATCGCCAACCCAATCAAACCGAAGAATACACCTAACATATGTATTCGCGGATAAAGATGTCCATGCCTTTCGGTATAGGTAAAAAACACCTTCAAGACTGCGGAGTTTTTTATTATTTAATGGGCCGTCTTGTGCGCCCACATGACCTTCCAATGATTCAAGTAAAGGGGCAAATTCGTGTGCAGAGTGAATGCGCACTCTTTCATCAAACAGACCAGTTTTCAGCTCTTCGCAATTACAAAGAAAATTATACAAAACCCCAATGGTTGCAGGCCTTATGCCTGCTAGGGCTTTATCACCGGCTTTACGAATGCGCTGGATCGTTGCGCGAGATACTGGTGAAGTTGTTTTGCTAGGAAAGTTTGGCACACGGCCCTCAGAAATATACCGTGCCAATAGGCCTTCAATCTTTTGGTCGCTTTCTCTTCCGGCGTTTAATAATTCTAATGCTAACTTTAATGCAGCTCTTTGTTCCAGACGCCCATCAAAAAATTTGCTGTAAACTTCAACCATACTCGCACCTATGCTTATTACTGCTTATTTGCTCGCAGTAATTCATATTTAATCAGTACAATCAATGTTTATTATGAAAATAAGGTATCATGGAGAATTTTATTGTGCATCGACTGCCATATCGGAAGGCATGCTATGCGGTGTTTACATAGTAAAGTTTGGATATATTGGATTTTTATGCTATTCTGTTCTTGTTATGTTCTTTTGTTAATTCACATGAAGCAAACAGAAAAGGAGAGCAGATAAAAGATAAGCCCGAATGGGCGGGAGGAATTAGAATGGTAAATGAAGTAAACGGTAGCCCGTCAAAAGTACCTAGTTTGCAAGTGGACTGGGAAGTCTATGGGCAGATGCTTGAAGCATCCGATATGACTGATGCTCAAAAGCGTGAATTCATCGAAACCATATGGTCGATAGTGGTGAGCTTTGTTGATATGGGCTTTGGCGTTCACCCCGTACAACAAGTCTGTGGAGAATCCATTTCTTTAGATGAATTACTCAATAGTGATGTGCTATCATTGCCCCAAAGCAAGTCCCAAGCTGAATTTAACAATGCTGCGAACCCGCAATCCGGCGGTGCGCAGGAAAGGAGCCCTATATGCAATCATCCCCAGAAACCATAAAACCAACCAAGGCGATTATTTATTGCCGTGTTTCCGATCCGAAACAGGCAACTCAGGGACATGGATTGGAGGCTCAAAAATCACGTTGTCAGGAGTATGCTGACAAAAAAGGCTATCAAATATCCGAAGTGTTTTTCGATGATATCACAGGTGGTGGTGATTATATGAAACGCTCAGGAATGGTCAGTTTACTAAATTTTCTTGATTCACGACCAAATGATAAGTTTGTCGTCATTTTTGACGATATGAAGCGTTTTGCTCGCGACGTTGAATTCCATTTGAAGCTGCGTCGCGATCTTGCCGCGCGTGAAGCAACTGTAGAATGTTTGAATTTTAAATTTGATGACACTCCCGAAGGTCATTTTTATGAAGTTCTCATCTCTGCAACCGGTGAGCTGGAACGTAAACAAAATAGCCGCCAAGTTACACAAAAAATGACGCAACGGATTAAAGCTGGGTACGCTGTGTTTCAGGCTCCAATTGGCTATCGCTATGAAGACATTGCGGGTCATGGAAAAATGTATGTTAGAAACGAACCTGTTGCATCCATCATCGAAGAAGCCCTTGAAGGGTTTGCTTCTGGTCGTTTCCAAACCCAAGTTGAGGTGAAACGCTTTTTTGAAAGCCAGCCTTTGTTTCCCAAAGACTTGCCAAATGATCAAGTGCGTCAGCAAAAGGTGACGAATATTCTAGACCGCCCGATCTATGCCGGATATATTGATAATCCGAAATGGGGTATCTCGCTGCGCAAGGCTCAACACGAAGGGCTGATCAGCCTTGAGACATTCCAGAAAATTCAAGATCGCCGCAAATCCCAATCCAAAGCACCAGCACGTAAGGATATAAACAAAGATTTCCCCCTACGCGGGGCTGTGGTCTGTGCCGATTGTGACAACCCATATACCGCTTGTTGGTCTACCAGTAGCAATGGCGTCAAGCATCCGTATTATCTGTGCAAAACCAAGGGCTGTGAGAGCCACCGCAAGTCGATCCGCCGTGATGTGCTTGAAGGTGCGTTTGAAGAGCTGCTGCGCTCTATGGTGCCATCCAAAGGGCTGTTTGAGATCATGAAGTCCATGTTCTCTGACGCTTGGGAACAACGYAAAACCCAAATGGAYGCAGRCAAAGACGAGCTRCGCAAACAAAARYTGMTKCTGGAYAAGCAAATTGACAGCACACTGGATAAAATCATGRCCCTAACAAACACAACAGCGRTTTCTGCTTTGGAAAAGCGTATTGATRATCTGGAAAGCAAAAAGCTGGTATTGGATGAAAAACTGCAAAATTKYGGCAAGCCAGTGCATAGCTTTAGCGAAATGTTCGAACTATCGYTRGATTTTATCGCAAACCCTTGGAAACTATGGGCTTCTGGTCAATTRRCACTCAAGAGAACAGTGCTTAGACTGGCGTTTTCMGAGAGAATTGCATACTSMCGCAARACAGGMCTTCGAACKCCGCAAGTGTCTGTTCYATTTGARTTTTTTGGCAATGGTGCTGAAAAGTGTAATATGGTGCGGCTGAGAAGACTCGAACTTCCACGGGTYTTACCCCACAGCGACCTCAACGCTGCGCGTCTACCATTCCGCCACAGCCGCACTGCTATTGACATGGTGGCATTTCTATACGTGGGCAGATAGGTGTTGTGAAGCGGTAAATACTGGCAGCACATAAAATTGACCCGCAAACCTATATGTTTGCGGGCTAATTCTTTTTCACATAACTTATGTGGGTTAATTACTGCTGGCAGCACCCGTAGCAGCCCCGGAATTGAACGTCGGGACAACAAAGGCACTTGCAGCCGCCGCAGGCGTGCTCAGCTTAAGAACGGCAGCCTGTATCAGTGCGGGGCGCTCTGTCTGCCCAGGTGCAAATACAGCAGGTTGGCCCTGCGCAATCGCATCGTTCGCAGACGCATACCACTGTAATGACAGATCTTTACGCTGTGTCGTGCCAAAACCGTTCAACAGATGATGGCCCAGCAATTCACCATAAACGGGCGCACCCAGTGTGACCAAAATCAAGGTAGAGGCCAAAGCCACGTCGGAATTATCAGTGCGATAGCCGATCCCAAGGCAGATTTTAGCTGTGTTGGTTAATTGTGCCGGTGACATGCCTGAAGACAAGATCATATCGCTGGTTTTGGCAATCACTTGTTCCCGGCTTGCTATGGACAGGGCAGAAATCTGATCTTTAAACGCCGGGCCCAAAGTTTCGCATTGCGCCTGAATTTGAGCGGACGAACTGCCTTGTACTTTACTGATCATTTCTTCGCTGGTAGAAATCGCATAAATCCGTGCTAGACAGAACTGCTCATTCAAGGCGAAAACCGGATCTTGCAAAGACGCTACACTGGTATAACCGCCATTGGTGCTGGTGATCAGGCTTATCTTGTTACAATGATTGGCAAGTGAACTGGCGCCGGGTGCTGCACCAAAATTTGGCAATTTAAATGTATTGCCAGCCCGCCCCGCATTTGCCTGAAGTGTTGTGGTTGCCGGTACGGTTCGAACTATTGGCGCGGCCTGACCCACCGGTGCCGTTTGCACAATAATAGGTTGTGGCTGGATATAAACGGGTTGTGGCGTAAGAGGCACTACACCCCCACCAGCCATTTCCTGTTGGACATGTTTCAACATACCACGCGCGCCATATGGTGAGGTGGACACAACTTGTGATGCGGCAACGCCACCTGCAATCGATCTGTGATAACTGTTTATCAGGACCGTTTTTTGAAATTCGGTCAGATAACCCGTTGCCGGATAAGTCATGAATGTCTGGTATGAGGATATGGCCGTTCGGGTTCTGCGCCCAAATACACCGTCGGCAACCCCTGCTGGAAAACTATAATAGTTTAACGAGGTCTGAACATCGCGGTTCTCTTGTCGTTGGGCTGAATTATAGGTTGATCTTCTAACCGTTTTTCTTCTGTTATTATTCGCACCGTTGACAATCACACCACCAACAATGCCACCAACAATGCCACCAAGAAGGGCATCCCCGCTACCTGCTGCTGCATTATTAACCGGTGTCACCGCCATAGTTATCGCTGTAATTGCTGATACTGAAAGTTTCCTAAACATAATAACCTCCTAATCTATTTGAAATTGCTAATATTGTACCCTAATTCGCCTAAATTATAAAATAGTTTTCAAGGTTGACCCAGATAACTACCTTATGGAACCTCTGAACAAGGGCGGCAATTTGGCATTATAGCATGTGCGAGGCTGTGATTTTATTGGCTTTGTGGGCAGTGTGGGCCGAATACCACTGCATCTTCTGTCTGGATCAGATCGTCGGTCACCTTCGCATCATGGGCCTTGCCAGTCGTGGTTTTACCCCGTGTGGACAAGCCCGCTTTTGGCCTCCACACCGATATGGGCTTTAAGGCCAAAATACCACTCTTTGGCATACGCCCCATTATACCTTATTTCCGAGTTATCTGGGGCAGCCCCTTAGGGCGTAGACCTATAAACCCGGAAAATATGACACATTTTAAACATGGCCAGTAAAGACATATGGTGTTCATATTACATTGTTTTCTTTTGCCGTTTGCAAAAAAAACGGGGGGATAAATCCCCCCAGTTTATAATTCAGGCTCTTATTATACCGCTCTAGTTTATTGCCTGCGGCCTGAACTCGTCGGGACGGCGGGCCTGAGCCCACGCGCCCCTAACTCTTAACTACACCCGCTGGTTGCCCCGCAGGTGTTGCATTTCATACATGTGCCGTTGCGCACTAACGTGTAGTTGCCGCAGTCGCCACAAGCGTCGCCCTCATAGCCTTGCATTTTGGCCTTCACGCGATCATCCATTTTAGTCATAGGGGCAGCAACCTTCGCCGCTACTGTGGCAACCGCTTCAGTGGCACCCACAGCTTGCGCCCTGTTTTTGCTGAAAAGATTGCTCATCCCACCCTGCAAGACCGTCAATTCTTGCGGCATACGGTTGCGGTGGTAGCCGGGCGATACCACTTGGCGCAGCATCGCCACCGCATCGTCAGAGGCCGAAGTGATGTTGCTTTTGCCCTCTTCCACACCGCGACCCAACTCATCAAATGTCTCGCCCGTTGGTTTGACATGGGCCAGATCGGAACGATCCAGATAAGACACGGCCAATTCGCGGAAGATGTAATCCAACACGGATGTGGCGTTCTTGATACTGTCATTGCCCTGCACCATGCCAGCCGGATCAAAGCGGGTGAAGGTGAACGCATCCACGAACTCTTCCAATGGTACACCGTATTGCAGGCCGACAGATATTGCGATGGCGAAATTGTTCATCATCGCACGAAAACCAGCCCCTTCTTTGTGCATATCAATGAAAATTTCACCGATAGAGCCGTCTTCATATTCACCTGTACGCAGATAAACCTTATGCCCGCCGACCACCGCTTTTTGCGTATAGCCTTTGCGCCGTGACGGCAGTTTTGAACGCCCTCGGCTGACTTCCTTGATAATGATTTTCTCAACGATCTTTTCTGCCAGAATTGTGGCGCGTTGCCCTGCGGGGGCTTCCATCAACAGCTCATCCAGATCCTCGTCATCATCCTCGATTAGTGCCGACGCCAATGGTTGTGACAGTTTTGAGCCATCCCGATATAGCGCGTTGGCCTTCACACCCAATGACCATGAAAGCTCATACGCTGCCAGACAATCTTCAATCGTCGCGTCATTAGCCATGTTTACCGTCTTGGAAATAGCCCCTGATATGAACGATTGTGCGGCTGCCATCATCGTGATGTGGCTTTTCACAGACAAATAACGCGTACCGATGCGCCCACAAGCGTTAGCGCAATCAAACACACTGTAATGCTCTTCCTTCAGATGCGGCGCACCTTCCAAAGACATCGTGCCGCAAACATGGTTGTTTGCCGCTTCCACTTGCTTCTTGCTGAAGCCCAGATGTGACAGCAAATCAAACGCAGGGTCGTTCAGCTGCGCTTCGGGAATGCCCAAAGTGCCTTTGCAGAACTCTTCGCCCAGCGTCCATTGGTTGAACACAAAACGGATATCAAAGGCTGTTGGCAATGCCACCTCGATCTTGTCCAACTCTTCCTGCCCAAAACCGTGCCCCGTTAGAGCCGTATGGTTGATCTCAGGTGCGTTACCCATGGTGCCGTGACCGACCGCATAAGAAATAATCTCGGCCCCTTCAGACGCTGAATAGCCCAGCATTTCCAACGCGGCGGGTACTGACTGGTTGATAATCTTGAAATAGCCGCCACCTGCAAGTTTCTTGAACTTGACAAGTGCGAAATCAGGCTCGATGCCCGTGGTATCGCAATCCATGACCAAGCCAATAGTGCCGGTAGGTGCAATCACAGAAACCTGCGCATTGCGAAAGCCATGCTTTTCACCCAAGGAAACTGCGTCATCCCAAGCGGATTTGGCTAAAGCGATCAGATCCTGATCGGGGCAATTCGCATGATCCAGCGGCACAGGCTTAATTTCCAGCCCTTCATAACCATCCGTTTGCGCATAAGCCGCGCGGCGGTGATTGCGCATCACGCGTAACATATGTTTGGCATTTTTCTTATACTTGGCAAACGGCCCCAGTTCTTTTGCGATCAAGGCAGATGTTGCATAAGACGTACCCGTCATAATCGCCGTGATAGCCCCACATAACGCACGGCCCTCGGCACTGTCGTATGAATAGCCCATGTTCATCAGCAAACCGCCGATGTTTGCATAGCCCAGACCCAATGTGCGGAAATCATAAGACCGTTGGGCAATTTCCTTGGAAGGAAACTGCGCCATCAGCACGGAAATTTCCAGTGTCATGGTCCACAACCGTGTCGCATGGATGTAGTCATCCGATAGGAACTTGTTATCCTTATAAAACTTCAGCAAATTCATTGATGCCAGGTTACAAGCCGTATCATCCAGGAACATATATTCTGAACACGGGTTTGATCCGCGAATTTCACCATCTTCAGGGCAAGTATGCCAAGCGTTAATCGTGTCGTGATACTGCACACCGGGATCGGCACAGGCCCAAGCCGCGTGTCCCACTTCTTCCCACAGATCGCGGGCTTTCACGGTTTTGGCGACCTTGCCGTCAGTGCGGCGGATCAGTTCCCAGTCCGCATCGTCTTTTACGGCTTTCAGGAACGCATCGGTCATCCGAACCGAGTTGTTTGAGTTCTGGCCTGCAACCGTCAGATAGGCATCTGAATCCCAATCGGTGTCATAGGTCGGGAACTCGATACTGCTGTAGCCCTGTTTGGCATATTGCAGCACACGGTTCACATAAGTTTCCGGGATCATCACCTTTTTAGCCGCACGAATAGCGGTTTTCAGCCCGGCATTCGTCTTGGGGTTAAACGCATCTTCCTCGGTTCCGTCCCATACACGGATCGCCGCGAAAATCGCATTCAATTGTTGTTCGTGCATTTTAGAGCCTGCAACCAAACTGGCCACTTTTTGCTCTTCTTTCACTTTCCAGGTGATAAACTCTTCCACATCAGGGTGATCCATATCGCAGATCACCATCTTGGCCGCACGCCGTGTGGTGCCGCCTGATTTGATCGCACCCGCTGCACGGTCGCCGATTTTCAGGAAGGACATCAAGCCGGAAGATTTACCGCCCCCGCCTAATCCTTCATCTGCCCCGCGCAAGGACGAAAAGTTCGTGCCAGTGCCGGAACCGTATTTGAACAGGCGCGCTTCACGCACCCAAAGGTCCATGATACCGCCTTCATTCACCAAATCATCTTTAACCGATTGAATGAAACAGGCATGTGGTTGCGGATGTTCATAAGAACTGCTGGATTCTACCAGCTTGCCGGATTTGTAATCCACATAGTGATGCCCCTGCGCCGGCCCATCAATGCCGTAGGCCCAATAGATGCCGGTGTTAAACCACTGTGGAGAGTTTGGTGCCGCCATCTGGCTGGCCAACATAAAGCGCATCTCGTCATAATAGGCTTTCGCGTCGGCCTCGGTGTCAAACATGCCACCTTTCCAGCCCCAATAGGCCCAAGTGCCCGCCAGACGGTCAAAAACCTGCTTTGCAGAGGTTTCACCATCATATGTCTCACCCAGCTTTGCCAATGCACCTTTATCAGGAACGGAACGCCACAAAAACTCTGGCACGTCTTTTTCAGCCACAGGCTTCACCGCCGCAGGAACGCCTGCTTTGCGGAAGTATTTCTGAGCAATCACATCGGCGGCCACTTGTGACCATGCTTTTGGTACTTCAACGTTTTCCAATGAGAAAACGATGGAACCGTCCGGATTGCGAATTTCGGAAGTTGTTTTGTGAAATGCGATGCTTGCGTATGCATCTTTTTTTGCATCAGTAAATTGGCGATTAATCTTCATTTTAGCCCCTTAGCCCCTGTTAATTCAAGGAATCTCCATGTGTTACCCGGCAATTCAGGTTGCAAATTCCATACTCTTTTTAATGTCGGCCCCACCTCTATCCGCTACATCTAGTGGGTCATGCGTCGACTTATACAACTTGTACTAGGTCACCACTACAGGTCAATAAAAATATTCACAATTTGGTTACATTTAGATGTTGACCGCCAAATTCGGAAACGGAGCAAGAACAATTTCAGGCGAAAATATGGTAATCATCAGGCTAAATTGCGGCACAGATTTAAAATCTGATTTTCAAGGAAAACTTAAGCACTATAATACGTTATTGGACATTCTTATTTTACACCCGATTTATGCGCCTAAACTATTCGGCAGGTGCGAATCTGTATACATGCATTCGTATTTTTTTATATATGACGTTAAGGCAAGAAAACGCCCGTAAAAATTAATAATTATTAACGAAAACCGAGTGGAAACCGCAAACTTCATCTAAGTATATGGAAACGCGTATTTTTGTCAAAATCAACGCTAAAACAGGTTTTACGCATGAAAGCGTAAAACCGATGTACTCTCATTTTTGAAAGTGGTCGGGACGGCTGGATTCGAACCAACGGCCCCCTGTACCCAAAACAGGTGCGCTACCAGACTGCGCCACGCCCCGACTGTGGCGGGGTTTAAAACGCTTGGGCGCAAATGAAAAGCCCAAAAATGCGAATAGTTTAATTTTTACACGGCCAAGCGGCAATCTCTTGGTTAAATGCCGGATGTTGCATCATCGCACCAGCCTGAATGCCCAATTTTTGCGCCATACCGCCGTTCATTTCAAATACCGCAAAAACCTGATCCCCGCCAAAGATCGAGGTTTCGTCCAGCGGCACCGCATTATCATGCACACGGGTCACAAGCCCAGTTTGATCCATGAATATCATATCTAACGGTATCAAAGTATTGCGCATCCAAAAGCTTACACGTTTGGGGGCGTCGTAGACAAACAACATCCCCGAAAATCGCGCCATGCTTTCGCGAAACATCAAACCCTTTGCGCGGCTTTCAAAAGTATCAACCACCTCTACATTAAAAGCAGCCTGGCCATTACCCATTTTAAAGGCGGCCCGATCAGGGCTACAGCCTGCCATAGCCATAGAGCCAGGCAGCATCAGTGTAAGTATAAGAAGAAGTTTAAGCTTTGCTTTCGGCGGCAAAATCCCATGACCGGATTTCAACAGCCAATTTTCCACGCGGCCCGGAAGCCGTGCGAATAGTGACGGCTTCACTTTGTTGTAATTCAGAAATCCCGTAAGCCCGCAAAACTTCGGCATGTACGAAAATATCTTCTGTGCTTTCAAAAACATTTAAAAACCCAAAGCCTTTCACTTTATCAAACCACTTAACGCGCGCTGGCGTTAATTTAGAATGCTCTGACAAAGTAGACAGGTCAATGCCGGCCTCTTCCAACCCGCGCAATGCGTTTTCCGGCACACTGTCAGGTTGTGCCATACTGACAATCTCTGAGGCTTGCTGTCCACGTTCAGAGGCAACAACCACAATTTCAATTTCAGTGCCTTCCGCTACTGAACTGCGGCCAAAATTGCGCAAAACATTAGCATGCAATAGGATATCGGGGCCGCCTTCGTCATCTACGACGAAACCAAATCCTTTTGCGGTATCAAACCACTTAACTTTACCAGTTTTCTTCTGCATTCACTTTACCACCCATATCCACCTTCATTTATTGCCGAACAAAAGACAACTATTTAAATTAAAAACGAGCCGTTATATGAATAAACACATGTTATTGTGAAATATAGTGACAAAGTTCACCCAGTTACATTCAAAAGTAATTTGACCAAAAGATCAACAACTATCAGGGGTTGAGTCTAACTTTAGTCCAGTCATTTACCCTTACGTCAACTTCCCAACGAAATCTGTCGTGTAACCGAAAGGCCCCGTCTGCCCAGAATTCTATCTCTGTCGGCCTAATTCTATACCCCCCCCAAAACGCGGGACGGGGGGGATTAACCCCTAGTTTCACTGTGTATTTCGCAACCCGGGCCACCAGATCAGATTTCTTTTCCAATACCTGCGATTGCCGGCTGGCATAGGCACCAATGCGGCTGCCAATATCACGCGACTTGTAATAAGCATCCGCTTGGGGGCCATCCTCACGTGTCACAATTCCGCGCACCCGTATCTGGCGGCGCAAAGATTTCCAGTGCATCACAAAAGCTGCTTTGCCGGCAAAATCCAATTCTGCGGCTTTCACACTTCCGTAATTGGTGTAAAAAACAAACGCATCGTCTTCGACCTCTTTCAGTAGAACCATGCGCACATTGGGCATGCCATCCGCATCAACCGTAGACAGGGCCATCGCATTGGGGTCATTAACTTCAGTCTTTTGTGCCTCAGCCAACCAGCTACGCACAATATCAAACGGATCATCACCCGCAAAAATTTTCTGGCCTTCCGACATTTTACATCACCTCTATTTTCAGGCAAACAACTAAACCTTTAGTGTAGCTGTCTTACGCACGCTCATCATATATTACAGTATTATTACAGATTTATCACAGAACACTTCTGATGACTTGATGCAAGCCGTGCCTTACCGTAAACCAGCTGAAATTATTAAATAGATCGGATCTTCTATGTCGCAAGGAATAATGGCTGGCAAACGTGGCCTCATCATGGGCGTAGCCAACAACAAGTCTATCGCTTGGGGGATTGCACGTGCCTGCGCAGAACAAGGTGCCGAACTGGCTTTTTCATACCAAGGCGATGCTTTGGGCAAGCGCGTTAAGCCACTGGCCGAAAGCATCGGCAGCGACATTGTTCTGGATTGTGATGTAACCGATGATGCGTCTATCGATGTGCTGTTTGATACATTGAAAGAAAAATGGGGCAAAATTGATTTTGTGGTTCACGCCATCGGCTTTTCCGACAAAAACGAATTGCGTGGCCGTTATGTAGATACAAGTGCCGCCAATTTTCGCATGACCATGGATATATCGGTCTATTCCTTTACTGCCATCGCCCAGCGCGCGGAAAAGATGATGCCCGATGGTGGTGCCCTTCTAACGCTAACCTATTACGGTGCTGAAATGGTCATGCCACATTACAATGTGATGGGCATTGCCAAAGCCGGGCTGGAAGCTTCCGTGAAATATATGGCAATGGATCTTGGCCCCAAAGGTATTCGCGTAAATGCCCTGTCCGCAGGCCCGATCAAAACGCTTGCGGCCTCTGGAATCGGCGATTTCCGTTATATTCTGAAATGGAACGAACTCAACTCTCCGTTGCGCCGCAATGTCACCACGCATGACGTCGGCAAATCAGCCCTTTATCTGCTGTCTGATCTGGCATCTGGCGTTACAGGCGAAAACCTACACGTGGATGCAGGCTATCACATCGTCGGCATGAAAGCCGAAGATGCCCCTGACATTGATGTTGTTTCAGGGCGCAAAGAATGACCGATCGCCTACCCCACGAAAAAGGTTTTCACATCTCATGGGATCAAATCCACCGTGACAGCCGCGCACTGGCGTGGCGTCTGGACGGCAAAGCCCCTGATGGCGGCGCATGGAAAGCCATTGTGGCAATCACCCGTGGTGGCATGGCACCCGCGATGATTATTGCGCGTGAATTGGATGTACGCACGGTGGATACCATCAGCGTGAAATCCTACAGCCACCAGGATCAGGCCGAGGCCGAGGTGCTGAAAGCCCCCGACGCGGATATCATCGGCGACGGCACCGGCATTTTGATCATCGACGATCTGGTCGACACGGGCAAAACCCTGAAAGTGGTGCGCGACCTATACCCCAAAGCCCATTTCGCCACCGTTTATGCCAAACCCGAAGGCCGAGACATGGTTGACAGTTTCATCACCGAGGTCAGCCAAGACACATGGATATTCTTTCCGTGGGATATGGCCCTGCAATATGTTGAACCATATCGCGGCGTGTAGCCCACATGACCCGCAAAAACGCAAAATACGCCCCTGAAACCATCGCGTCCCACGCGGCAGGCTATATTGATGAAACCACAGGCGCTGTTATTGCCCCCATTCATCTGGCTTCTACCTATGCCCGCGATGCAGATTACGAACTGCGCGACAACAACACCTATGGCCGCTACGGCACACCCACTTGTCATCAGGCTGAGACGGTTTTGGCCGCATTGGAAGGGGCCGAACAGGCCCTGTTGTTCAATTCAGGCCTGTCCGCCCCCTTGGCCGTGCTGGAAACTCTGCCCTTGGGCGCACATGTCATCGCCCCTGAAACTATGTACTATGCGGCCCTGGTCTGGATGCAACGCCAAGACGCCAAAGGCATCTTGAAGCTTAGCACTTATCGCCCTGCCGATCTGGATAGCCTGAAAGCAGTCATCACGCCCCAAACCGCCCTTGTCTGGGTCGAAACCCCGACAAACCCCA
This sequence comes from Amylibacter sp., assembly GCA_016764475.1. Lineage (GTDB taxonomy): Bacteria > Pseudomonadota > Alphaproteobacteria > Rhodobacterales > Rhodobacteraceae > Amylibacter. Next base: position 848 of record JAESRV010000123.1, on the reverse strand, counting down.
CATGGGCCGTGACCGATATTGCCGCTGTTGCAAAGATCACCAAAGCGAATGATGCGCTGCTGATGGTCGACAGCACCACAGCCCCGCCCTGCACCACTAAGCCATTGGAATTAGGCGCAGATTACGTGTTTCATTCTGCCACTAAGTACCTGAACGGCCATTCCGATGTGATCGCAGGCGCACTTTGCACCAATGCCATCAATGACCGCTGGGAAGATATCAAATCCGTGCGCATCCTGCAAGGCACCGTATTGCCGGGCTTCCCTGCATACCTGCTGATACGCGGCATTCGCACGCTTTATATCCGCTGGGATAAAGCCTGTGCCAATGCGATGAAAATCGCGCCGTATTTTGCAGGTCACCCGATGATAGAAGCCGTGCAATACCCCGGCCTGCCAGATGATCCGGGCCACGCCATTGCCAAAAAACAAATGACCGGCGGTTTTGGCGGCATGATGTCCATTCGCGTCAAAGGGGATGCTGATCTTGCGATCAAAGTTGCCAGCCTGACCAAGCTGTTCCTGCCTGCCACCTCATTAGGCGGTGTCGAAAGCCTGATTGAACACCGCTACACGGTTGAAGGCCCCGATTTTGGCACCGCGCCCAACTTACTGCGCCTGTCCATCGGGATTGAAGATGCAGACGACTTGATCCATGATCTGGAACAAGCCCTGACGCGGGCAAATAGCTAAGGAAACACGGAAAAATGCCGCTTTTCACCCTTGACCAGATCAAAGACGCCGCAAAACTGGTCTACAGCCAAATGCCACCGACCCCGCAGTATAACTGGCCGATTATCAGTGCCCAGATAGGGGCGCAGGTTTGGGTCAAACACGAAAACCACACCC
>JAESRV010000090.1 GCA_016764475.1 Amylibacter sp. | reverse complement strand
AAAATGCTCGACCAACCGATCTTGTTTATAATGGCTTAAACGACTCTTTCGCATACTGCCCATGATAACCCCTTTTTTGAGTTATCTGGGTCAGCCCCTAATTTTAGACATTAGATATTGTATTTACCGCTCTTTGCAAAATAGTTTACTTTAGTTGATTGGATATACCAAACACAGAACCAATAACACGAAACACGGTATTAATAGCCGTGATCGGAGACTCTGTTACCAAAACGGTATCGTTTGGATTGATTGTAAATTTACCTGCACTAAACAAACCATCAGATGACGTCAGATCAATAACGAAAACGCTGCGTGTATTGCTTGGGCCTGAAGTATTTTGCCTAACTGCATTATTAGGATATTCGCGCAATACCAGTATGGCTTTCGGGTTGGCACGGTTATCATTTATCCCGCCAATTAACGCCATGGCATCAAGTGCTGTAATTTTGTCTTCTTCGAAATAAATTAGTTGCTCTTTGGCGGCTGCCCCCAAAGAGCGGAAAAACCGTTTATCCCGCTGAACAATAACCTTGTCGTCGCCTTTTAATACGCTATCCAATGATGGGTTTGCGTAAATACTGCTCAAAGATGTCGTATACACGCGTCCAGCGCGAATAAGTCTAACCTGTGGGTTTTCCAAAGCCGGTGATGCGCCGCCACCTTGGCTAATCAGATTTAAAACTGTGTAGTGGGTATCCCTAATTGGATAGTTTCCGGGGCTTACTACGCCACCAACCAAGCTAACAGAACGATGTGCTCCAGGGATAGAAGTAAGCTGCACTTGCGCAGACGGAATAATTTTTTCAAGCTTGTTTTGAATTTTCTGGCGCGCAGCTTCATCACTCAATCCCGCGATTTTTACCTGGTTTAGATACGGAACGAATACCGACCCTTCAGGGGAAACGGTAACATTCGCAATCGGTATAACTTTTTGCTGGGGTGCCGTCAGAAGCGAGTTTTCTTCGTTATCCCAAATTACCAGCGTAATCTTATCGGCCACAGCAATAATTGATGTATGATCATTGTGCACATGGCGCAACCATCCCACAGAACCGCTTACGCCCGTAGCGGGCCAGCCAGCAAAAATAGGCAAAAATTCTTTTGTCACAGGGTAAACAGCTAATTTCGAATTAGATGCCTTTGACGTAGATAGTATTTCTGACTGCAATGCTGCACCGCGAGGTAAGCTACAAGCGGTAATTAATATCGTTAAAATAATAGCTTTAAATATCAATGGAATAAGCCGAAGCATCTGATTTCCCCTAGCATTAAAGTGTGAAACAAAATGCTTCAGTTTCATGCAGGCTTAAAATACTGCATATTGCCTTTCGGTCAACCTTTTTTGGTCGGCTTTATCATGTCCAGCAAGCATTTTCCGATACGAAAAAATATATATACAAATGTTCGCAGATATATTTGAGTCTCTAAGAAAAATCCTTGATGATGAATATACTCAAGATCCCATTTTAATTTACGCCTAGCACCCACTGGAGAGTCGGTATAACCGTAGCATAACTGTGCAAGACCGGAAACGCCCGGGCGCACAGATTGGCGACGGGAAAACCCTTCAATGTTTTGTACATAATTCTGGAAAAACTCTGGCTGTTCTGGACGCGGGCCAATCAAACTCATATCCCCAATTAGGACATTTACGATTTGCGGTAATTCATCAACGTGAATATTACGCATAAATCGTCCCAATGGGGTGATTCGGGATTTTTCTTCGGTAGCAAATTTCGTGCTCTCTGCCCCGCCCTGCATGGTGCGTAATTTATAAATCCGAAACACCGTATTATTTTTGCCAACCCGGTTTTGTGTATAGAAAAGTTTTCCGCGGTTCAGGATGGGATTTAAAATTAATGCTAAAGCGCAAATAACTACGATTATAGGTAATAAAATCAATGATGTGACGATATCAACAGTACGTTTAAAAAATGCAAACCCAAAAGAGAGTTTTCTGGATTCTACTATAGGCTGTTCTTCAAATAAATGCTCTAAAATAGTGACGTCGCTTGGCATCAGACTACCCCCCCCACTTTGCCCTAAAATATGGACCTTACAATTCAATTTAATCTGTAAAATCTAAATTGGGTTGAGCCCCAACAGATTCAAGAACTAGCAGTTATTATTAAAATTATCCAGTGATTCTTTGTAGCACTCTGATTAATAGGCGGAATTTCCCATATCAAATAAAATTATGCTTCATAGTTTGTTACGCAATGTCCAGAACACGGTGTTCTTTAAAGGTTTTCCAAGCATTTTCTGCCAAGCAATATATAGGGATTCGCCCGGTTTTTACCAGGCTTTCATCTATTTTCATATCGCTGGTTGGCTTAAATAATCCATTAATAGTTCGCTGCGTCCCATCCCCTTTCAAAAGCGTTACGGTCACGGTGTTGGTGCCTTTCGCTTTAACAATTTCCCTTACTTTTAATGCATCTATGGTATTCATACCTGTTCTCCCAAGTGGTTTCACTCATCAGCTTAGACCTCATCGGGGATTTTGCCAGTAAATTGTTCAATGCTGCAATTCATACTTACCCTTTTCACCAAGCTAAACTGCGCGTAATAAGGCTTTATGACAAATTATCTTTATCAAGGCGATCTGCCTGACGACCTAGACCTTGGCCCCATTGTGGCTATCGACAGTGAAACAATGGGCCTGATCCCGCACCGTGATCGGTTGTGCGTGATCCAGCTATCATCAGGGGACGGCAACGCGCATCTGGTGCAAATTGCCCAAGACCAGACGAAAGCCCCAAATCTTTGTAAAATGCTGGCAAATCCTGACCAGATAAAATTGTTTCACTATGGCCGCTTTGATATTGCCGTTATGGAAAATCGTTTTGGCGTACGCACCGCCCCTGTTTACTGCACTAAAATAGCGTCTAAATTAATACGCACATATACGGATCGCCATGGCTTAAAAAATCTTTTGCAAGAACTGCTTAAGATCGACATTTCCAAACAGCAGCAAAGCTCTGACTGGGGGGCTGATACGTTGACGAAAGAACAAATAGCCTATGCCGCTTCTGACGTTTTATATTTGCACAGATTAAAAGAAGAACTGGATATGCGGTTGGCCCGCGAAGGGCGTACAGAATTGGCGCAAGCCTGTTTTGAATTTTTACCTTACCGTGCAAAACTGGATTTATTGGGCTGGCCTGACACAGATATATTCGCCCATTAACTCTGGGTGCAAAACCGCACCCATTGACCCAAGACACGCTAAGACCCATGTAGTACCTATGACAAACGCAACCAAAGACACCTATTCACAGTTTGTGCGATTTGCCAAAGTCGGGTTTCCACTTTTGGCGACTCTCCTTATTATTGGCGTGTTTGTCTTCAATAAGGTCAATCCAATTCGAGATGCCATAATCATTGCGGGCCCGGAATTTACAAAACTTGCCGTCGGGCAAAAAATTACCAATCCGCATTATTCAGGTGTAACAAAATCCGGTGACGCGTTTTCTATTTCTGCAGTTTCTGCCCTTCCTAATGCGCCTGTACCTGACCTGATTGATTTAGCTTTTCCCAAGACAACAATAGGATTTTCCAACGGCCTAGAGATCCTTACCTCTTCTAATGTGGGGCAATTGGATTTAACAAAACAAGAGGCTGTTTTAACGGGTTCTGTCTATCTGGAAACTTCTGAAAACTACAAAGCTTACGCAGAGAAAATTGTGATGAACTTCTATTCTGGAAATGCCCACAGTCCTGGCCCCGTCAAAGCGACAGGGCCCATTGGCCAGATCACAGCGGGCAGTATGCGCTTAACCCAAAATCTTCATAAAAAAACGGGCACCACAGGTGCAATTCTTAGCTTTAGTAATGGCGTAAAATTGATATACTATCCCACAACAGTAGATAAATAAGGTGGCACAGTGTGAATAGGTTTCTAATTTCTTTTCTAACTCTTTGCGTTATTGCATCCCCTGCAATATCTCAAAGCACAACAGTCCCTACTGAAAAAAATGCAACCCTTCCAGTGGAAGCAACAGCAGACAACCTTCAGGTTAACAACAGTGAAAACTCTGCGGTATTCTCCGGTAATGCAAAAGTTATACAAGGTGTGCTTGACCTGCGAGCAGACAAAATTACTGTTTTGTTTGAAGACGGCGCCGGGAATATTAAGGCTGTAACGGCGGTGGGGCAGGTTAAGTTTACCAATGGTCTAGAAACAGCAGAGGCACAAAATGCCCAATTTGATGTTGTTTCTCAGGTTGTCACATTTACCGGCAACGTTATTTTACGCCAAGCGCAAACCATACTTACCGGGAATAGGCTTACTTATAATATCACGACAAGTCGCAGCCAAATGTCCGGCAACGTAAAAACTATTTTTACCCCTAAATAATAATGACCACTTCCAAGAAAAATAAAAAAGCTGCTGATACACCCAGCTTGATTGTCAAAAATATTAAAAAATCTTTTAAGCATCGCGTTGTTTTAAACGACGTAAGCTTAAAGCTTAGCCAAGGTGAAGTTGTGGCTTTGCTTGGCCCGAACGGTGCTGGAAAAACCACCTGTTTTTACTCTATAGTGGGCTTAATCAAGCCAGATGCCGGTACTGTTTTGGTCGATGGGCGCGATATCACGCAACTGCCAATGTATCGCCGTGCGCAAATGGGTATTGGTTATCTGCCACAAGAAGCCAGTATTTTTCGCGGTATGACTGTTGAAAATAATATTCTGTCGATCTTGGAAATATGGGAACCCAACAAAGCTGAGCAAAAGATAAAGTTGGAACGGCTGCTAGAAGAATTTTCGATAACATATATCCGCAAGTCCCCGGCACTTGCTTTGTCCGGCGGTGAACGCAGGCGCGTTGAGATTGCTCGGTGCCTTGCCAGCAATCCAAAATTTGTATTACTGGATGAACCTTTTGCTGGTGTAGACCCGATTGCCGTTGGTGATATTCGTGATTTGGTGGCGAAACTTAAAAGCCATGGCATTGGCGTGTTGATTACCGACCATAATGTACGCGAGACACTGGAAATCGTTGATCGAGCCTATATTCTTCATGGCGGCAAAGTTCTGATGAGCGGCACACCTAAACAGGTCATTTCCGACCCGAATGTCCGCAATGTATATTTAGGTAGCACTTTCAAAATATAGCATTCATTTCAGATTTATGATGGATTATGTTGCACGCCGCGCCAACTCACCTTAGGCTACAGGTATGAACTTCTTAAATTTCAGCTTTTAAACTGCTTGGTATCCCTAGGCAGTTTTTGGCGTTTAAGAATGTTCGCGCAATATAAAAAGAAGGAGGTTTTATGCGTTACCAAATCAGTGGAAAACATATCGACATCGGCGAATCACTCACAGCCCACGTTAAGGCGGAAATTGGCGAAGTAGCTGCCAAATATGCAGAACGGCCAACAGAAGCAAACATCACTTTCTCTAAAGATGCCCATGAATTCAGATGCGAATCGACAATACATCTATCCACTGGCCTAACCGTTGCCGCCGAAGGCAGAAGTACGGAAATATATGATTCTTTTGAAAAATGTTCCAATAAGATCGAAAAGCAACTTAGACGGTATAAACGCCGTTTAAAAGATCATCATAAAGACCGCGCAACACCTGTTGAAGTTATGGGTGCTTCAGCGTATATCCTCGCCAGCGAAGATGCAGAAAGTTCAAATGAACCTGAATCACTTCAACCTGTAATCGTTGCTGAAATGGAAATGAAAATTCAGTCATTATCCGTTGGTGAAGCTGTTATGCAGATGGAATTGACAGATGAACCTGTTTTGATTTTCCGAAACGAAGGCCATAAACGCTTAAACGTAGTGTATAAAAGGAAAGACGGAAACATAGGCTGGATTGATCCGACCAATTTAAAATAGATCAATAACAGTCATAAGTTTCCGGCGGGAACATATGATACTTACGGAAATTCTAGTGGTAGACGCTGTGCATTATGCGCAAAGCGAATCCAGTAAAAAACGCCTGCTTCAAAGAATTTCGGAGCAGGCACAAAATGCATATGGCATCGATAGTGCCATGGTTTTTGCGGCCTTGAACGCACGCGAATCACTGGGAACCACGGGTGTTGGGCGTGGCGTAGCCATTCCACATGCGCGATTTGAAGAATTAGACCACGTTATCGGTTTGTTTACCCGCTTGGAAAAACCGCTGGATTATGGTTCTATGGATCATCAACCTGTGGATTTAATCTTCACGTTACTGGCCCCCCAAAAAGAAGGTGCTGAACACCTGAAAGCTCTTGCTTTAGTTTCCAGAACTTTACGTAATGAAAACGTATGCGCAAAGTTAAGATCCAACCAGAATGAACAAACGATTTTCTCTATTCTGATTGAAAGCAACGAGTCGCAAGCGGCTTAACCTCGCCAACCCTTAAAGCCGAAGCTCATATAGTCGCGGGAATATGCTTTCGCGACTATATGCTCTAACTCTTCGTCATATATCTGTGCCAGTTCAAATGCAGCATCATCTTCTGCAATGTCATTAACTGGAATATGACCAAGCCCAAGCTGATCCTCTATTAAGCTTAACGCTTCATTCAGGGTTTGCGCCCGCAATAAATGGTCAGGATGTACAACCTTTGTATACCCATCCAGAATTGCCGACTGGCTGGCCCAAGAATGATCAATGCGCGCGCGTGTCTGACCCTTTAGATTACCATTAAGAAATTTAGCAAACTTCTTAACCGCCTGACGGTAGTCTTCAACATCATAGCCGATACTATCCAATGCACCTTTATTAATTACCTCGCACAATTCAGCATCAGGCATTTTAACGTTATACTGCTCTATTAATATTCTTCTAATCCAAGGAAAACCATTTTCCCCGGATTGAAAAATGTACTTGTTAAACGCGCTATGAACCCGCTCAACCGGATGTGCCAATAATGAAAACACAATACGGTTTTGATTGTCATCCAGCCAATTAAATACCTGTTTTTGCTTCAGTCCAGACAGCACCTTACCGCCCTCAGTTTGAAGATGTGCATTCATCCAGCCCGTCAATACGGTTTTACCGTAATCGCTGATCGGCAAAAATAACAACGGAACCCTGTCACCGGCAATAAAGTTTTTAGCGGCAGCATGGCGTTCAGGCTCATGAAATTCCGGCAATCCCGCATCCAGAAAATTAATAGATCTGACCTGTTCCATCATTTCTTTGTAATTGTTAACCTTCTCAAACAAGCTTTCTGGATTTTGCCGTTTAATTTTTTCCTTTAAACTGTCCAGCTGTTCTTCACTTTCTAAAAATTGCGACAGCCCGTTAAATACATCTACCTTCCCCAGATCAGCAAATGATAACTGAAAAGCCGCCTGGCCTGTTACCTGAAGCTTTGTGCGAATTTTTTTGGAAAACTCTGACAGACTATTCACATAAGTTTTAAATCCCATGATATCAAAGTCGACCTGGGCAACCTTACGTTTGTGTAAATCAGTTAATTTCCATTGATCAGTTTTGCGCGCAATTGCATGGGATATATAGCTATCCAGCGGATTTCGTGTCAGCACGATTTTTGCACAGGTTTCATCTTCTAATACATAATCCAAAACACGGGGATCATGATCTGAAAACAAGCGGAACCCCGGTAGTTTTTCTGTTGTCAGCGAAACCATTTTTCTGATCAATTTCGTGGGATCACGGTCGCGATCAGACACGCCCATTCCGCAATATTTATCTTGGTTCGGGTAGCCTACAAAATTGGGGTTAAACAACTCACCGTTGCACGAGAAACTGTTGAACAGGTTTATATTTTGCTCAAACAAATTAGAACCCGTTCTCATATTGGCGAGAAGGACAAAATACTTAAAYCTACTTTTGGACATTATTTAACAACATATGGCCTGCTTACTGCTTTTTTAGACACTTTAAGTGGTCTTCTTTTTTTCTTCTTACTTGGTTTGTATGCCAATGATACACTATTYTTTTCTAATTTGCGAACTAGTGCATCTAGTTTTAAAGTATTATTTAATTGYGGAATTCCGGTTGGCTTTCTACCTTTTTCAGGCTCTAAAACCTGTAATGCCGCTTGCAATACCAAGCCGGGCGCACTGAGTGCTTCTTCTAATGAAAACACAGTGTATTGTGCATCCTTATTTTTTTTCAGCGCCTTTATAAACCTGTTTTCTCTGGCCTGTAAAAYCTGTGCACGCATCAACTTACCWTTAAATTTTGCATCACTATTCGCAATCGGAATAAGCCATGCTTCTTTTACGATAACGATTGCGGCGCGCTTATCATGGGCGATATCAGGCATGATTTTTTGCACATCCGTTGCATCAAACATAATTGCAACGCTTTTGTTTGACCTTTGACTCCATAAAAAATTAGACAGGAATATTTTCGGGTTTGCGTTTCGTAGGCTCAAGCTTGCCGGCAAATTACCCTTAGTCAATGCGATTTTTTTGTGAAACGTAATGCGGTTTCTTGCAAATATATTTTCAAATACGTTTAAGTTTTTAGTCTTTTTTACCCAATCCGGAAAATCATCAAACAGGCCGTTAAAGCCTGTAAAAACACCGTAATCAGTATGGGACATCCCTGATCTTTCTGCGGAATTCTTCGGAAAGCGGCCCTGTAAAAAGCGACCTTCACCGCCTTTACTTCTTATTTCATTCGCCTCATGAAATAGTTTATTAAACTCAATTTCACTCGCCTTAGACAGCGGAAAGTTTTTACGCTTCGTTGTCAAAAGGTTATGGTAAAGTTTTTGTGCGCCGGGCCAGACCTTACGCACAAAAAATGCGCCTGTTTTAGGTAATTCTTCCAAATGATCATCATAAAAAAGAAACGGTTTCCCCGATGAATCGAAAGTCGCAAAAGTTAAAGATTCCGAGCGAACATGATCGGAATGAATTCGTACTAAAGATTGAAAATACGATTCATCCGGTATCCAAGTCTTTGAAAAAAAGCGATCATTTTTTTGCCTATTCGGATCTTCAATAATGTTCCGAAGCGTTTTGACCGTCAAACACCACCATTGTGATCCCATATGCGGGGATATTTGCTTGGGTATTGTACGGTTAATTTTGAATAATCTTTGTAGATCAACCAAACAATCAAATGCAAATCTATATTTTTGCCAAGACAGCGGAAAATACAACGTAAACCGTTCCCGATCCAACCCGTCTTTCACCCATTTTTCACCGCCAACAGGAACGGACTCGATGAAATCTACGCCTTTATGCCGGTTTAAAAAAGCCGTAAGCTGCTTGACTGGGCGCGCAGGTAAACAAGATCCGCTGGCTAAAAATACATTTGTGACATCCGGATAGTTTTCCAGTAAAATTTCTGCCGCATTCAAAGTGGCCTGAACAATGGAAAACCTTCCCCATCCACATTTTTCCCGCTTTGCCAATACGACGTTCTCGATGTTATACAAAGATGCTTCCAGATCGCTTACTTCTGCATGTGATGCATTGCGGTCAATATGCACGCTTACCGGGAAACCGCTTTTTGCAAGAAACCGCACTAATTGGCTTGTTCTGTGCAAGTTCTGATGTGCAAGTATGATAAATCCTAATTTCATGCCTATGCCCAACTTCCACGCGACAACAATCCAAGTTCTTCAAGCTGCTTCCAGTCTTTATAACGCGTTGAAAATCGCGTCCACATTTCGCCGCTTGTCGCTGCATACTGTTTATATTCCCGACTTGCCGCATAATGCTCTTTACGTTCAAGTTCTTCGTGCGCTTTTTCTGAAAAGCTGCTTAGGAATTTTGTATGCATCAAGCACCCACATGCTTTTTGCCCACCACTTTGATCGTAAACAATGTTTAAGCCACGTGGCAAAATATTGTGGGTTGAGCTGACAAAAACATTACCTTTTGACCACCTAACCAATGGTATCTTATTTAAAGCAGGGGCCATTTCCGGCTTATCCTTAAAAAATACACGCTGACGAACACCTCCTTGTATCCACAGGTTTTGATATTTTGCATTTTTCTGTACAAAATAATTTCCTGCATCAAAAAACGGTGTGGCACTCATTGGGTTTTTCCCCTCAGCACAGAATGTTTTTTCAACTTCCCCGCGTGGGTACATATCAATTAAAATCGTTCCGAATGATTTAACAGATGACGCATCTAACCAATTTGTTAACGCTTGTAATGGGCGTGCATCACAATGCGGATAGACAAAAAATTCATCCACATCGACGGCTAATAACCAGTGACCGTTTGCATATTTTGACTGCAAACCATTTAACCAGTCCACACCAAAGTTTGCACGCTTATAACTTTTGTCCGTTGTCCACAGCGATACATCGGGTTCATTTTCCAAAAATTCGCGGCCGCCATCATTTGATCCGTTATCAACGCAAAAGAAGTGATTAACCCCAAGTCTGCGATAATATTCCAGAAAAAACTTCAGGCGGGGTTTTTCATTTCTAAAGGTTGTAAAAAGAAAAATATCACTTGGCGAGGTTTTAGAACTGCGATCCACAACGCACTCAAGCTCCCGTCTCTTTCTAAGAGACCGGATGCGCCTGCGCTTTCGTTCAATACGAAGCTTGTAGTTAGACCACGTACCCATTTATACCTCGTTACACTGCTCATTAATCAGCATATTTTACGATCATGGCAAAAATGTGAGTGCGCCCTAAAAATTAAGCCCATCGCCCCCTTTTCATCAAACCTATCTCTACAAGTTGCTCCCAACCTTTGTATTGTGCAGAGTTTTTATGCCAAAAGTCAGGGTTTGAAATAATTTCATCATAATAAGCATCATAATGTTCTGTATGCGTGAAATGCTCACGCCGAGATTTTTCTTCATTTGACTTTTCTAAAACGACATTAAGAAATTTACTATGTAGCAGAACACCTGTGGGCATGGAAAGACGCGCATCAAACCCGTTATTCAACCGTCTTGGCAATACAATATGGGTTGAACTTACATACACATAAGATCGGTGCCATTTAACCAATGGTGTCTTGTGCAAATGTGGGGCTAGATCAGGTTGGTCAGAAAAAAACATACGCTTTCGCGCCCCGCCACGGATTGAAATATTTTGATACTTTGGTTGTCGTTCCCAAGTGTAGTTATCCCAATCAAACCATTTTAGTGTATCAAATGGATCTTTTCCCGCCGTATATTTCACACCACCAAGCACGCCTTTGGGATACATATCCAACATCAACGCCGCCATGGACCGGGTGCCTTGTGCGTCCAACCATTCGGTTAGTTCCTTCAGGTTGCGTTTTTGCCAATCAGGGTATACGAATATCTCATCAGCATCCAAGGTTAAGCACCAATGTCCATGGGCATATTTTCTTTGCAACCATGCAAGCCAGTCAGCACCAAAACGGGATTGTCTATAGCTGTCAGGGGTAGACCACAAAGATACATCCGGTTGCGAACGTAAAAACTCTAACGTGCCATCATCGCTGTTATTGTCGACAAACAAAAAATGATCGACACCCATTTCACGATAATGCTGTAAAAAATAAGGTAGGCGAATTATTTCATTGCGCACCGTTGAGGCGGCCAAAACGGTGCCCGGCTTTATCAGGTTGGTTTGATTGTTAACTGGCTGTAACTGGTAGTGCTTTCGAATGGCGCGAAATAACAATTTGCGGCGTTTCCAGCGCAATTTATATGCCAACCGAAGATCACTGCCTGTTTTCATTGTGATACTATTGGGCCGCGCGTCGAGATGCTACCGTTTCAACCATGAAATCCATCAACTCATCGCGCAATTCGGGGCGCGACAATGCAAATGCAATCGTCGCTTGCAAGAAACCCGCTTTTGAACCGCAATCATAGCGCTGACCATCAAATCTAAATCCGAAGACCCCGCCACCGTTTTCAATTTCCATCGCAATCGCATCGGTTAACTGAATTTCACCACCTGCACCTTTTTTCAAGGTTCCGACGTTTTTCAAAACATTCGGCGTAAGTATATAGCGGCCAATAGCAGCCAGGTTAGATGGGGCATCTTCTTGATTTGGTTTTTCGACCATTCCGCCAACTTTTACCAAAGATCCCATGTCTTCCTTAACATCCAGTATCCCATAGGCTGAAGTTTTACTTGGCGGCACTTCCATAGCCGCAACCATACATCCGCCTGTGTTTTCATAAGCTTCTACCATCTGTTTCAGGCATGGTTTTTCCGCAGCAATAACATCATCTGGTAAAATCACTGCAAAAGGTTCATTTGCGATTAAACGACGCGCACACCATACAGCGTGCCCCAAGCCCAGTGCTTCGCGTTGACGAATATAAACAATTTCACCGCTATCCATTGTGGATCTTTTCAACGTTTCCAAAAGATCTTTTTTATTCTTTTTGCGCAATAACTGTTCAAGTTGCGGCGCACTATCAAAGTAATCTTCCAAAGCACCTTTGCCGCGCGATGTCACAAAGATAAATTCTTTTATGCCGGCTTCACGTGCTTCATCAATTGCGTATTGAATCAAAGGGCGATCTACCAATGAAAGAATTTCTTTCGGAATTGATTTTGTAGCTGGTAAAAAACGCGTTCCCAAGCCCGCAACTGGAAAAATCGCTTTTGTGATTCTTTTTCTCATTATCTTTACCTTTTACCAATGGCTGCCCTAGATTATTCATTTGGCCATGATTACACTTAAACGTGAATTTCTTATTGCCCAATTCAGGTTATTTTACGGCAGTCTTACCTTTTTTGAAGTACCAAATGTAATTTTTATTAATTTTTCATAAACTATCCATCTTATCAGGCGTCTCGCAAATCAATCCCTGGGGCATAGGCAATGAAAAATGGGTTTTCATAGATGTTTTTACCATAAGACAGGGGTTCATGATTATCAAAGCGCACCACTTTACCACCGGCACCTTGCAAAATAGCTTGGCCTGCGGCTGTATCCCACTCCATTGTTCTACCCAAACGCGGATAAATATCCGCTTCTCCAGTTGCTACCAGACAAAACTTTAACGAGGACCCTGCACTGCGCATATCCGCCACGTTATATTTATTGATATAATCGTCCGTCGCTTGATCCCGATGCGATTTTGACGCCACAACAATTAGTCCATCCTGATCCGGAGCGTTAACTGCAATGGCTTTGCGTTCACCCACCATATCATCCTGAAACGGGCCCATTTCTTCAAACGATTTTCCCTGCTCATTCGTAATAAACAACCGATCTTTCGCAGGCGCGTAAACCACACCCATCACCGGCATACCATTTTCTACATACGCAATGTTCACAGTAAAATCACCGCGCCTGTGAATAAACTCTTTGGTGCCATCCAGTGGGTCTACAATTAAAAACGTGTCTGCCTGTATTTTATGCGTATCACTTTGCTCTTCTGTTACAATCACTGCTTTGGGAAAAGCTTTGGACAGGCCCGCATAAATAATCTTATCAGCCGTTTCATCTGCAATCGTTACAGGGCTATCATCAGACTTGGTCTTCACCTCAAAATCATCTTGTCCGTAGACCTCCATAATGGCGCGCCCTGCCTTTAGGGCCAAACGGCGCATTTCAGTGCATAGTAGGGCTTTATCAATTACAGACATTTATCAACTTTCATTTCAAAGTTAGCAGTTCTTGCTTCATAACATTATTCATCTTAATATCTATTTTATAATAAACGGCAATACAAAGGGCACATAACCTTTGAAAGCTACCCAAAAGCAGGATCAACCCAAGCATGTCAAAATTCTTGATCGGTACATATAAATTTCTTACTTTGGTGTACTTTACAACTGTAAACGATATTCGAAAATCAGATGGCAACGCCTTGCGCGGCTTGTTCAGGGAAGTTATGCAAACTATGATTTTGCTTGGCGTGTTCTATTTAATGATCAATGTACTGGGTTTGCGCGGCGCGGCAGTGCGCGGCAATTTCGTTTTGTTTTTGATGTCGGGCATATTTCTTTTCATGACACACATTAAGGCCATCAGCAAGATTGGAGGGTCAGGCGGCCCAAGCAACCCTATGCTTAAACACGCCCCGGTTTCCACTTTGCTTTTGATAATCTCCGCAGCCCTTTCATCCCTTTATATCCAAATGCTTTCGATGTGCGTTTTGCTGCTTATTGCACATGTGCTGATAGAACCTATTGTTTTTTATAACTTCAAAGGTTTCATGCTGTGTTTTTTCGTAGCCTGGGCATCAGGTGCGGCCATCGGCTTATTATTCTTGGCACTTACACCCTTTTTACCAACGACAATGGGGATTATTTCCACAATTTATCAGCGTGCGAACATGATTTTCAGTGGTAAGATGTTTCTGGCAAGCACATTGCCGGGTTACCTATTACCCATGTTTACATGGAACCCGCTATTTCATTCCATAGATCAAGCGCGCGGTTATACTTTTATAAACTATAATGCGCATGTCACAAATTTAACTTACCCCGTTGTATTGGGCCTGACTATACTTCTAATAGGCATGATGATTGAACATTGGGCGCGTAAATATGTGTCTGAAAGTTGGGCGCGTCGTCAATAACTAGGGGTTTTTTTATCATTACCCCCCATAGTAACCACAATTTAACACATATTTTTTATCACCCATCATAACTTGATGTAACCAAGAAACAAAACTGCATTAAAATCTTAAAAAACTTACATCATAGGTGTTGATGTTGTGAAATACGGGACATATATACACCATGTACTAAAGAGCCGACTACCGGTTTCTTTTGGGATCGGGTTTGGGTGCCACTTATGGGCCTAACCCCAACAATCGCCGAGAAAGGAAAACCAAATGGGCAAAGTAATAGGTATTGACCTAGGAACAACAAACTCTTGTGTCGCCATCATGGATGGCTCTCAACCAAAAGTTATAGAAAATTCCGAAGGGGGGCGCACCACGCCTTCTATCGTAGGGTTTACAGATGACGAGCGCTTGGTAGGCCAGGCTGCTAAACGTCAAGCTGTAACAAACTCAAAAAACACTCTGTTTGCTGTAAAGCGTCTGATCGGGCGCCGCAAAGATGACAAGCTGCTGACCAAAACACTTAAGCATTTGCCGTATAATGTCATTGACGGCGGCAACGGAGACGCATGGATTGAAGTGCGCGGTGAAAAATACTCACCTTCACAAGTTTCCGCATTCATCTTGCAAAAAATGAAAGAAACCGCCGAATCATATTTGGGTGAAGAAGTAACCGAGGCCGTTATTACCGTGCCCGCTTACTTTAACGATGCCCAGCGCCAAGCGACCAAAGACGCAGGCAAAATCGCTGGCCTTGATGTTCTACGCATCATCAACGAGCCAACGGCTGCGGCCCTTGCATACGGTCTGGATAAAGAAGGTACAAAAACCATCGCGGTTTATGACCTTGGCGGCGGTACTTTCGATGTATCCATTCTAGAAATTGACGACGGCCTGTTTGAAGTGAAATCCACCAACGGCGATACTTTGCTGGGTGGTGAAGATTTTGATATCCGCATCGTTGAATATCTGGCAGCCGAGTTTAAAAAAGACACTGGCGTTGATTTGATGAAAGACAAAATGGCATTGCAGCGTTTGAAAGAAGCTGCAGAAAAAGCCAAAATTGAATTGTCTTCTTCTACCCAAACCGAGATTAACCAACCGTTTATCTCTATGGATCCAAAAGGCGGCCAGCCTTTGCACCTTGTGTTGAAACTGACACGGGCCAAACTGGAAAGCCTGGTAGGCGATCTGATCAAACGGTCTATGAAGCCTTGTGAGGCTGCGTTGAAAGATGCGGGCATCTCTAAAAGTGAAATCGACGAAGTGATCTTGGTTGGCGGCATGACCCGTATGCCCAAGGTTATGGAAGAGGTAACTAAATTCTTTGGTAAAGAACCAAACAAGGGTGTGAACCCGGATGAGGTTGTTGCCATGGGTGCCGCTATTCAAGCCGGCGTTCTGCAAGGCGACGTTAAGGATGTTGTTCTGCTGGACGTTACACCATTGTCACTGGGCATCGAGACTTTAGGCGGTGTGTTCACGCGCCTTATTGACCGCAACACAACTATTCCAACGAAGAAATCACAAACCTTTTCTACTGCGGAAGACAACCAAAACGCGGTGACTATCCGTGTGTTCCAAGGTGAACGCGAAATGGCTGCAGACAATAAAGTTCTGGGTCAGTTCAATCTGGAAGATATTCCACCGGCACCACGCGGCCTGCCACAAATCGAAGTGACTTTTGACATTGATGCCAACGGTATCGTTTCTGTGTCAGCTAAAGACAAAGCCACCAATAAAGAGCAGGTCATCACGATCCAAGCCTCTGGCGGTCTGTCTGATGACGACATCGAAAACATGGTCAAAGAAGCCGAAGAAAACGCCGAAGCGGATAAAGAGCGCAAGGAACTGGTTGAAGCGAAAAATAGCGCGGAAAGCCTGATCCACAGCACTGAAAAAGCTGTTGAAGAACATGGCGACAAGGTTGATCCTTCTACTGTTGAAGTGATTGAACTGGCGATCAAAGTTCTGAACGAAGCGTTGGAAGAAGACGATGCAGGCAAAATCACAGCCCGCAGCCAAGATCTAACCGAAGCTTCTATGAAGCTGGGCGAAGCAATCTATAAAGCCAGCCAAGATGCGGCAGAGCCAGAAGCACCCGAAGGTTACGGTGAAACTGACGAAGGCCCACGTGGTGTTGACGAAGATATTGTTGATGCTGACTTTGAAGATCTTGGTAAGGACGGACGCTAATCCGATCTTTCCTGACTTTTGCATTAGGCTGGCCCCAAAAGGGCCAGTTTTTTGCGATAAGGAGACATAATGTCTAAACGTGATTATTACGACCAACTGGGTCTTTCCAAGGGCGCATCTGCCGCTGAAATTAAAAAAGCTTTTCGCAAAAAAGCTATGGAACTGCACCCTGACCGCAACAAAGGCGATGACACCGCAGAAGCTAAATTCAAAGAAGTGAATGAAGCTTATGACGTCCTGAAAGATGGCGATAAAAAAGCTGCGTATGACCGCTACGGCCACGCCGCTTTTGAAGGTGGTATGGGCGGCGGCCGACACGGCGGTGGCCATGGCGGGCCTGATTTCGGGTCAGCCTTTTCAGATGTGTTTGACGATCTTTTCGGCGATTTCGGTGGCCGTCGTGGCGGCGGCGGTGGTATGCGCCCAGCGCGTGGATCAGACCTGCGCTATAATTTATCCGTCACACTGGAAGATGCCTTTACCGGCAAACAGGAAACCATCAGTGTTAACGCGTCGGTAAACTGTGATAGCTGTTCTGGCACTGGTGCCGAAGGCGGTTCTGAACCATCAACTTGCCCTACCTGTTCTGGCATGGGTAAAGTGCGTGCACAACAAGGGTTTTTCACTGTTGAACGCACATGCCCTACCTGTAACGGACGCGGCAACATCATCACCAACCCCTGTAATTCCTGTTCAGGTTCTGGCCGACAACAGCGCGAACGTTCCTTAAGTGTGAATATTCCAGCTGGCGTTGAAACTGGAACCCGCATTCGCCTATCAGGTGAAGGTGAGGCAGGTGTGCGCGGCGGCCCAACTGGCGATCTTTATATCTTTATAGAGGTTCAACCGCATGCGATCTTTGAACGCGAAGGCCCGAATATCTACTGCCATGTTCCCGTTGCCATGACAACAGCCGCTTTAGGTGGCGAAATTGAAGTGCCAACAATAGATGGCGGTAAAAGCCGCGTCAAAGTTCCTTCAGGCTCACAATCAGGCACACAAATGCGCCTTAAAGGCAAAGGTATGCCAGGATTGCGCAGCACGACCAAGGGGGATTTGTTTCTGGAAATCAGCGTGGAAACACCTGTTAACCTGTCAGCAAAACAAAAAGACCTGCTGAAAGAATTTGAAGCGATGGGCCAGGATAACAGCCCAAAGAGTCAAAATTTCTTTGGTAAGGTCAAAGGCTTTTGGGAAGGAATGAAGGGCTAACCACCCTTCATCCGCTGCGTATCACAAGATGCCATAACCGCCATGTTCAGAATGTCGTTCGATGATGATGTCATCGAACACAACTGAATTGGCTTTTCAATACCCGACATAATCGGGCCGATAACCGTAGCCCCACCCAATTCCTGCATCATTTTCACAGAGATTGATGCTGAATGCCGCGCAGGCATTACCAGAATATTTGCAGGCCCTGTTAGACGGCTAAACGGATAGCTTTCCTGAATTTTTGTGTTCAAGGCAACATCCACCGTCATCTCGCCCTCATATTCAAAATCAACACCGCGTTTATCCAGAACTTTTGACGCAAAAATCATTTTCTCGGCCCGTTCAGATGGCGGATAACCGAAGTTTGAAAAGCTGACAAAAGCAACGCGCGGTTCCAGCCCCATATTGCGCGCAACCTTAGCCGCGTGTTCTGCAATATCCGCCAAATCATTTTCATCCGGCCATTCGTTTACAAGCGTATCTGCAACCAGAACTACACGGCCCTTTGTAATCAACGCATTCACACCGACAACACCGTCACCGGGGGCTACATCATATACGTGGTTTAACAACCGCATCACATGCGCTGATTTTCTGGTAGCCCCGGTTACCATCGCATCTACATGGCCGTGTTGCACCATCAATGCTGCAAACACATGACGATCACGCGATGCCAGTTTGTGAACGTCCTTCATATCATACCCTTTGCGCTGCAAACGGTTATACAGGAATTCCTTGTAAGTCTCTAAATGCTCGGAAACCGCAGCGTTAACAACCTCGATTTCATCATAGGCTTCTTCCATTCCAGCATCTTTAAGCTTTTGCTTAACATCGGCTTCACGCCCAACAACAACAGCTTGCCCCAAACCTGCACGCGCATACGCAACCGCCGCACGCAATACTTTCGGATCATGCCCTTCGGCAAACAACATTCTAGCCTGAATGCTGCGCGCCCGCACAAACATCGCCTGTAAAATTGAAGCCACAGGATCAAGGCGTGATTTCAGATCGAAAACATAAGCATCCATATCTATAATCGGACGCCGCGCCACGCCACTATCCATACCCGCTTTTGCAACAGCAGGCGGAATGATGTGGATCAAGCGGGGGTCAAACGGGGTAGGAATGATATATTCCGGGCCAAACGACAGCTTCGTACCATATGCCAAAGCCACCTCATCGGGCACATCTTCCTCGGCCAAATCAGCCAAAGCATGGGCACAGGCGATTTTCATTTCTTCATTTATTGAACGCGCGTTAATATCCAACGCGCCTCGGAAAAGATACGGAAAACAAAGCACATTGTTTACTTGGTTTGGATAGTCAGAACGGCCCGTTGCCACAATCGCATCAGGGCGCACTGCATGTACCTCTTCTGGTGTAATTTCTGGATCAGGGTTTGCCATCGCAAAAATAACCGGGTTTGGCGCCATGGCTTTCACCATTTCTTGTGTTACAGCCCCTTTGGCAGAAATACCTAAAAGCACATCCGCACCATCCATTGCTTCCAGCAAAGAGCGCTTATCGGTGACAATCGCATGGGCAGATTTCCATTGGTTCATACCCTCTTGACGACCCTGATAAATCACCCCTTTGGTGTCACAAATAATGCAATTATCATGCTTTGCGCCCAGCGCCTTAATCAGCTCAATACACGCAATGCCCGCAGCCCCCGCACCGTTCAGCACAACTTTCACGTCTTCGATTTTTTTATTGCTGATTTTCAGCGCATTCAGCAAACCTGCCGCACAAATAACAGCCGTACCATGCTGGTCATCGTGAAAAACCGGAATATCCATCAGTTCGCGTAATTCTTGCTCAATGATAAAACATTCAGGTGCTTTGATATCTTCCAGATTGATCCCGCCAAAACTTGGCCCCATCAACTTCACTGCGTTGATAAATTCGGTCGCGTCTTCCGTGTCCAATTCAATATCAATCGAGTTTACATCCGCAAACCGTTTAAACAGAACAGACTTACCTTCCATAACAGGCTTGGATGCCAACGCACCAAGGTTTCCCATGCCCAAAATCGCTGTACCGTTGGTGATAACAGCAACCATGTTGCCCCTGGATGTGTAATCATATGCCGTTTCAGGGTTTTCAGCGATGGCTTTTACAGGGGCGGCAACGCCCGGAGAATAAGCCAATGAAAGATCCCGCTGGGTGGCCATTGCCGTTGAAGGAATGATTTCAATCTTCCCCGGTTTTGGCTCCATATGATAAATAAGGGCTTCTTCATCGGTTACTTTTTGCTTATCTGCCATCGTCTTTTCCATCTAGTTTAACGTTAAACTACTTTTCATTCACTAAGTTTTAAGGGGTTTTTACCCAAGTTACAAGAAACTTTCCCAATGGCTCTTTCCCTATGTTCGCGCGTTGGGTATTCTGTGCTTAGCAAAACCTTGGGGGTAAGCAGTGTCTGCACCGATTAGCGCCGTAACGCCAATGATGGCGCAGTTTCTAGAGATAAAAGCAGATTATCCAGACGCTTTGCTATTTTACCGCATGGGCGACTTTTATGAGATGTTTTTTGATGATGCCGTGCAGGCATCTCAAGCACTGGATATTGCCCTGACAAAACGCGGCAAACACATGGGCGAAGACATTCCCATGTGCGGCGTGCCGCATCACGCGGCAGAGGGATATTTTCTAACCCTTATCCGCAAAGGTTTTCGTGTGGCCGTATGTGAACAGTTGGAAAACCCTGCGGAAGCCAAAAAGCGTGGCTATAAAGCGATAGTGAAACGTGGCGTTGTGCGTTTGGTAACCCCCGGCACTTTAACCGAAGATAGCCTGTTAAATGCGCGACAGCACAACTTCCTGTGCAGCTTTACCAATATTCGCAATGATTGCGCATTGGCGTGGGTTGATGTTTCAACGGGCGATTTTTTCGTGCAAACCTGTAGCGCCACAATGCTTGGCCCCTTATTGGCCCGCCTGTCACCAAAAGAAGTTTTAATATCAGAATCGTCTGATCCGGAACTTCAAGATCAGATAGAAGAATTCAACTGTGCTGCCACCACGTTAGCCCGCTCTAGTTTTGACAGCGATCAGGCGGTAAAACGGCTTAGTAACCTGTTTAACGTTAAAACGCTTGATGGCTTTGGCACCTTTACACGCCCAGAACTGTCTTGCCTTGGTGCCATTGTTGATTATCTGGACATTACCCAAAAAGGCAAACTGCCCTTACTGCACCCGCCCGTGCAGGAACAAAGCAATGCAGGCGTTCACATTGATGCCGCCACTCGGCGCAATCTTGAATTAACCCGCTCTTTGTCGGGCGAAAAGACAGGTTCCTTATTGCACGCGATTGACCGCACTGTAACGGGCGCAGGCGCACGATTGTTGGAATTTCGCCTGACCAATCCGTCAACTAACATGACCCTAATCAACAGCCGCCTAGATAGTGTTACTTACTTTGAAGACAATGCAGACAAACGTGATTTAGCGCGGGATTTACTAAAGCAAGTACCCGATATCAGTCGCGCCCTGTCACGCATATCACTAGACCGTAGTGGCCCGCGTGATTTGGTGGCGGTTAAAAACGGGCTTGTGCAAGCAAATCGTTTTTTACAAGAATTCCCTTTGGAAAACCTGCCTAAAGACTTGCAGCAAACTTTCAAACCCCTGCAAACAGACAGTAAGATTGTTGATCTGTTAAATGCGTCCATCCAAGATGAACCACCTCTGCTGATGCGCGACGGTGGCTTTGTCAAACAGGGTTATAATACTGAACTTGATGAACTGCGTATTCTGCGCGATGACGGACGCAAAGTTATTCTTGGCCTGCAAGCTGATTACAGCCAAAAGGCAGGGATCACGGCCTTAAAAATCAAGCATAATAATGTGCTGGGCTATTTCATAGAAACACCCGCCACCCACGCAAAGAAAATGCTGGGGGATGATTTTTCTGATCTGTTTATTCACCGCCAAACCACCGCTAATGCAGTGCGCTTTACTACGGTTGAGTTATCAGAACTTGAAACCAAAATACTGAATGCCGCTGGCCGTATTTTAGCTATAGAAAAAGAAATTTTTGCCGATGTCGTGCATTTCATTATCAATAACGCCGCCCCCATTAGTGCCTGCGCTAAATCCCTTGCCGAAATTGATGTGCATTCTGCTTTTGCCGATCTGTCTGTGCAGGAAGGTTGGAACAGACCCACGTTAACCAGCGGGCTGGATTTTGAAATCACCGGCGGCCGCCACCCTGTTGTTGAGATGGCTTTACGAAAAGGAGCCACGGGCCACTTTGTTGCCAATGACTGTAACCTGACGGCTGACAGTGAAAACAGTAAACCTGTTTGGCTGCTAACAGGGCCGAACATGGCAGGTAAATCAACCTTTCTTCGGCAAAATGCTTTGATCGCCATTCTGGCGCAAATCGGCAGTTACGTGCCTGCAAAATCCGCCAAAATAGGCGTGGTTTCACAAATCTTTTCCCGCGTCGGGGCCTCGGATGATCTGGC
The DNA here is from genome assembly GCA_016764475.1 of Amylibacter sp. Taxonomy (GTDB): domain Bacteria; phylum Pseudomonadota; class Alphaproteobacteria; order Rhodobacterales; family Rhodobacteraceae; genus Amylibacter. The sequence goes on along the minus strand of JAESRV010000090.1, from coordinate 68,737 downwards.
ACGGGGCAGGTCAACCTTTATGGTTGAAATGGTTGAAACCGCTGCAATTCTAAATCAGGCCAATGACCGCGCACTGGTTATTCTGGATGAGATCGGGCGCGGTACCGCCACCTATGATGGCCTGTCCATCGCATGGGCCACACTGGAACATTTGCATGACGTCAACAAATGCCGCTGCCTGTTCGCCACGCACTATCATGAACTAACAGGGCTTTCTTCCAAACTGAATGGTCTAGCAAACGCAACGGTAGCCGTGCGTGAATGGAAAGGCGATATAATCTTCCTGCACGAAGTGCGCCAAGGCTCAGCCGACAGATCGTATGGCGTTCAAGTGGCTAAACTTGCAGGCCTGCCCCCCGCCGTTATTGAACGGGCAAAAGCGGTTTTGGAAAAACTGGAAACCAGCGAACACAACAAAGCGGCCTCTACCGCATTGTTTGAAAAATTACCCTTGTTTTCAGTTACACCCACACCTGCCGCAGTGGTTAAATCCAGCGCAGTCGATGATTTTTTAGCAGAGATAACACCAGATGATCTTAGCCCGCGTGAAGCATTGGATATTCTTTATAAGTTAAAGAAACTACAGTGACTTAAAGTCCGGGGCCATCTTCACTAGGCGATAAATCCTGACCGAAGCATAATACATTGCCATCCGGATCTGTGATCTCTAACTCACGGCAGCCATGGGGTTTATCAGCAATTTCGCTTGTCAGGCTAACACCCGATCCTGTCACTTGTGCAGCATAAGCATCTATATCTTCGACATAGAAATAAGCCGCCCAAGTATCCAGGTTTTTTACCTGCTTCACACGCTGTAATCCAACCGTAATATGATCTAATACAACGATTGCAAAGTTAGGCACCCCGTTATCATCTTGCCAACTACCAGCAAAAGAAAACCCCAATCCGCCAGTGAAAAACCCTACGGATTTTTCCACATCTTCAACCGACAATATCGGCATAGAACGATGGCCTTGGATCATGGTCTTTCCTTTCAATTACCCGCCTGAAGATACCCCAACCTGGGCCGCGCGCAACAAGCGATCGCCAATCATAAAGCCCTTGCTCATCACCTGAATGATATTACCAGCCTTGCTGCCCGGCACAGGTGCTTCAAACATTGCCTCGTGAATTTTTGGGTCGAACTTATCGCCCACTAAAGGCATCACAACAACAATCTTGTGGTTTCTGAAAACAGACAGCAATTCACGCTGGGTTAATTCAATTCCGTCAATCAACGCTTTTGACGCTTCACGTTGATCTTCGCCAACAGCCTCTAAGGCGCGCGACATATTATCGTAAACCGACAGCATGTCTTTTGCCAAACGAGAACCCCCATAGATTTCCGCATCGCGGCGGCTACGTTCCCCACGCTTACGTTGATTTTCTGCTTCAGCCATCGTGCGCATCAGGCGATCTTTTAGCTGTTCATTTTCCTGACGCAGTTCTTCAACTTCCGACAGCTCAACCGCTTCTTCGCTCATGTCTATTTCTTCGAAATCTTCAACATTGTCAAAGTCTGGTTCAAATTCTACTTCTTGTTTTTCGTCAGCCATATTCCTGCTTTCGTATCCTATTTTGACAATAAGCGCCCTATCAGTTGCGCGGTATAATCCACGATCGGAACGATCCGACCATAATTCAGGCGCGTCGGGCCAATAACACCCACCGCACCAATAACTTTCCGTTCAGCGTTCATATAAGGAGAAACCACCAAAGAGCTACCCGAAAGTGAAAAAAGTTTGTTTTCTGACCCAATAAAAATTTTCACCCCCTCACCCTCTTCCGAAAGCGATAGAAATTCGGTGATTTCCTTCTTTTGTTCAAGGTCATCAAACAGTTCTTTGATGCGATCCAGATCTTGCTGCGTATCCGCGTCATTAATCAAATTAGACCGTCCGCGCACAATCAGGCGCGCATCAGTGCCGGTATCTTTTGACCAGCAGGCAACACCTTCTTTAATCAGGTTTTGTGCAAGTTTATCCAATTCCATCCGGTGCTTTTCAATTTCATGAAACAGCACTTTGCGTAAATCACTTAACGTGTGGCCTGCCACAATCGAATTCACAAAATTCGCCGCTTCGCGCATAGAAGAAGGCGTTTGGCCGGGCGAAGGTGTGAACATGCGGTTTTCAACATGTCCATTGGTCATCACCAGAATGACTAAGGCCCGTTCGGGTGATAAAAAAACAAACTCGATATGCTTAATCGGCGTTTCTGTTTTTGGGGCCAAGACAACACTGGCACCATGTGTCAGCCCTGACAGCAATGATCCCACCTGATCCAATACCGTGCTGATCTCACTTTCCTCATATGAAATTGAATTTTCAATCTGCCGGCGTTCTTCACTAGACAAATCACCGATTTCCAACAAACCATCCACAAACAGGCGCAGCCCTTTTTGTGTGGGAATGCGCCCGGCTGAAACATGCGCGCTGTCCAGCAATCCAAGATGCTCTAAATCCTGCATGACATTACGAATGGTCGCGGCTGAAACTTGTTCTGACAATGAACGCGTCAAAGTCCGCGAACCCATCGGTTCACCCGTTTCCAGATACGATTCCACCAAAAGCCGAAAAACCTCTCGGCTACGGCTGTTTAAGTCGTTTATCGGGCTTACGGGCAGATCGACCATGGGGTTCATCCAAATTAGAAAGCTTGTTATTTCTAGGGATTGTTTGCCTCGGGGTCAATCGGCCTTTGCACCTTTTGTCACAAACAGGTATCACCCACAAAACAAAGGAACCATCCCATGCGCCCATCAAACCGAGCAACTGACGAAATGCGCAGCATTTCCGTTGAAACCAATTTTACCAAACATGCAGAGGGATCATGCCTGATCAAATGCGGCGAAACCCATGTCTTGTGTACCGCGTCCGTTGAAGAACGCGTTCCACCCTTCATGCGCAACACTGGTTTAGGCTGGGTCACCGCCGAATACGGCATGTTGCCACGCGCAACAGGCAGCCGTAATCGCCGCGAGGCTACTGCAGGTAAGCAATCTGGTAGAACACAAGAAATTCAAAGGCTTATCGGGCGTTCTTTACGCGCAGGCATTGACCGCGTTGCTTTGGGTGAACGCCAAATCACTATTGATTGTGATGTGCTGCAAGCAGACGGCGGCACCCGGTGTGCCTCTATCACCGGCGGCTGGATTGCGCTTCGTTTGGCAGTAAACGGATTGCTTAAAGCAGGTTTGATTAAAACTGACCCGATTATCGGCCATGTAGCCGCGATCAGCTGTGGTATTTACGCAGGTCAACCGGTTCTGGATCTGGATTATGCTGAAGACAGCGAAGCGGGAACCGACGCTAATTTTGTAATGACTGACACAGGCGGTATTATTGAAATTCAGGGTTCTGCAGAAGGCGCGACTTTTTCACGTGATGAATTTAATTCTCTGATGGATCTGGCTGAAAAAGGTGCGGCAGAGCTGGTTATCGCACAAAAAGCCGCTACTACATAAGCCATGCGAAAGTTTGTTGAAAATAAACTGGTTCTGGCCTCTCATAACAAAGGTAAGCTTCTTGAGATTACCAAACTGTTCAAGCCGTTCGGTAAGTCAGTTATTTCAGCAGGTGAACTAGGCTTTGCAGAACCCGCAGAAACAGAAGATACTTTTGAAGGCAACGCGCGGATCAAAGCCCACTTTGCCGCAAAATCATCTGGCTTGCCTGCCCTATCTGATGACAGCGGTCTTCAGGTTCTGGCCTTGGATAACGCCCCGGGTGTATATTCTGCCGACTGGGCAGAAACACCAAACGGGCGAGACTTTGAAATGGCGATGGGTAAGGTTTGGGATGAGCTGCAAAAAACCAATAAACCTGCCCCCCATAAAGCACGTTTTATCTGCGTTTTATGCGTTGCTTGGCCCGATGGCCATGATGAGATTTTTCGCGGAACCGTTGACGGCACCATCGTTTGGCCCATGCGCGGGTCACATGGTTTTGGCTATGACCCGATTTTCCAACCCTCGGGTTACACCCAAACATTCGGTGAAATCGACCCCGCAGAAAAACACGCAATTAGCCATCGCGCCGATGCGTTTGCCAAACTTACATCAGAGTGTTTACATGATTGAAGACTGGCAAAATGGTGGCTTTGGCATTTATATCCACTGGCCCTTTTGCCAATCAAAATGCCCCTACTGCGATTTCAATTCCCATGTCCGCCAAAACATAGATCATGCTATCTGGAAAGATGCGCTGCTTTCAGAATTACGCCACGCCGCAAAACTTACCCCTGACAGATCAGTACAATCCATCTTCTTTGGCGGCGGCACACCCAGCCTTATGGCACCGGATACTGTTGGCGCAATCATTGATGAAATCGCTAAGCTTTGGCGTATTGGGAATGATGTTGAAATCACACTTGAAGCAAATCCTACATCCGTAGAGGCTGAAAAATTCGCCGCCTTTAATTCAGCAGGCATTAATCGTGTCTCAATGGGTATACAGGCCCTGAATGACGTGGATTTAAAACGCCTTGGCCGCCTTCATACGGTAGCAGAAGCATTGCAAGCCTTTGATATTGCAAAGAATAATTTCAATCGTGTAAGTTTTGACCTTATTTATGCACGCCAAGATCAATCTCTTGCATCTTGGCAATCCGAACTTACCCTCGCGCTTGACTTAACCCTTGATCATTTATCTTTATACCAATTAACCATCGAAAATGGCACCCGCTTTGGCGCGCTTTATGACCGTGGAAAATTAACTGGATTACCCGATGATGACCTTGCCGCTGATATGTATCTTGCAACAAATGTGATTTGTGCAAATGCAGGTTTAGAAGCATATGAAGTATCAAATTATGCCCGCGCAAACGCCCAATCAAAACACAATTTAATTTACTGGCGGTACGGCGATTATATAGGCATCGGCCCCGGCGCACATGGCCGCATTACTGTTAATGGTGTAAAGCAATCAACCGTTACGCCCGCCTTACCCGAAGCCTGGTTATCACAAGTTCAAGCCAATGGTTTTGCTTTCAGCACGGGAGAAATTATTTCTGCAACGGACCAAGGTGAAGAATATCTGATGATGTCACTTCGGTTGAAAGAAGGTAGTGATCTTCACCGCTTCAAAGCACTGACCGGTCGTATAATTTGCTCTAAAAAAATACAAAGCCTAGCCTATGAAGGCCTGTTAACCTGCATAAATAACAGATTAATCGCTACCCCCAAGGGACGAATGGTTTTGAACGCGCTTCTAAAAGAACTTCTTATTTAATGCGTATCATGTGGTACATTTCAGGTTGGATATGCGTGTTACTGGGTACCATCGGCATTCTTCTACCCCTGTTACCGACCGTCCCATTTCTATTACTTGCGGCCTTTAGCTTCGCAAAGTCATCTGATACGGCACACCACTGGCTGATAAACCACAGAATATTTGGCCCCCCAATTCAGGACTGGCAACAAAGCGGTGCCATTCGCAAGCCAGCAAAAATCCTATCCACACTCTCAATACTGGCCGTTTTTATCATATCATTATTTTTGGGAATTGTATGGTGGGCACTTACTCTTCAGGCCATTGTTCTGGTTTGTGTTTCCATATTTATTTGGAGCCGCCCAGAGGCCTAGATGACAGTAACTGACACAGCGCATCTAGCTGTTCCAGGGTTTTATATGAAATCGTAATCTCACCGGAATTGCTACCTTCAGAATGATCAATCGACACTTTCATATCCAAATTAGCCGCCAGATCATCTTCTAAAACAACCGTATCGGCATCCTTTTCACCACCAGCTTTGCGCCTAGCGGTTGCGGGGCGTGATGGCGCACTACCGTGCTTTGCTAATTTCTCTGTCTGCCTAACAGAAAGCCCTTTTTTCACAACTATTGCCGCCAGCGTTGAGGGATCTTCAGCCGTTACAAGTGCCCTAGCATGTCCAGAAGACAGTTCACCTTGCCGTAAATATCTTAATACATCATCTGGTAGGTTCAAAAGGCGCAAAATATTTGCAATGTGACTTCTGCTTTTGCCCATCACTTTCGCAAGTTTTTCCTGCGTATGCCCAAAACTTTCCATTAATTGCTTAAAACCAAGGGCTTCTTCGACTGGATTAAGGTCAGAACGTTGCACATTTTCGATAATTGCGACCTCAAGCATCTCTGTGTCGTCCATCTCGCGGATAATTACCGGGATTTCATGCAGCTGCGCAAGCTGAGCGGCACGCCAGCGACGCTCACCAGCTACGATTTGATACATTCCAGCTTGCTTTGGGTCTGTTCGTACAATTATAGGTTGAATAATGCCTTTTTCCATAATGGATGCGGCAAGATCATCAAGGTCATTTTTATGAAAATCCTGACGAGGCTGCCCGGGATTTGCGGTTATTTTTTCTATTGGCAGGTTGCTTTCCGATTTTAAAGAATCGGTAAAGCCAGCTTCACTATGGGTTGAGACAGCACTCGTATCAATATCCGCCATCAGTGCAGACAGTCCACGACCAAGGCCTCTTTTTTCTGGTTTTCTACTCATTATCTTTTAGTTCCAATGGTTTAGAGGGTTTCTTACTTTGCTCACGGCGAATAAACTCAGCGGCCAAACGCCGGTAAGCAATACTACCCCGGCTAGATTTATCATACAGAATTCCAGGCAGGCCGAAAGACGGCGCCTCACTTAGTCGAACATTTCTTGGTACCACGGTTTTATATACCAGCGCACCTAGATTTTCCCGCACATCACTTTCAACTTGCCCTGAAAGATTATTACGTTTGTCATGCATTGTTAAAACAATCCCTTCAAACACAAGTCTCTGATTAATGCTGTCGCGCACTTGGCGCACAGTTAACATCAGCTGCGAAAGGCCCTCTAAAGCGAAAAACTCACATTGCAGCGGCACAAGAACAGAATGACTGGCAGCAAGGGCATTTAGCGTCAGCAGGTTAAGTGATGGCGGGCAATCAATGATTATGTAATCAATATCATAATTTTTATCACAAAAATCTGATATTGACTGCTTCAATCGAGTAATTCGCCCGCGATCCCCAACCAAATCAACATCAGCAGAGCTTAGATCTGTGGTAGACGGTGCAAGAAAGAGGTTATCTATCCCCGTTTCCACAAGACAACTACTAAATGCCGCTCCCTCTACAAGTACATCGTACATTGTGACTTTTCGCCTACTGGGGTCCACACCAAGTCCCGTAGAAGCGTTGCCCTGAGGGTCAAAATCAACAAGGATGGTTTTTTTACCCACCAAAGCCAAAGAAGCACCCAAATTAATGGCTGTAGTGGTTTTACCAACCCCCCCCTTTTGATTCGCAATAGAGATAATCTTTGGTGTTTTATACTTTTCAGGCACGTTTTATATTCCAAGCTTTTAGTATTACGCCATGGCTGTTTGACAGGCTTTTAGTTGTTTCAAATTTAAATTGCCATGAATCGCGTGCATTTTTTACTTCTGTAGCACAAGACTGACCTTTTAAAAACAAACAATATGCATTTTTTGATAGGAATTTTTGCGAATAATCAAAAAGCACGTCAACTGAAGCCAAAGCTCGCGCAGAAACAACATCCGCCGAAATACTTTCGGCACTTTCTATACGGCATATATGAATTTTAGTGTTTATAGATGTTTCACGTGAAACATTTCTAAGAAATGCACATTTTCGAGCGTCACTTTCAATCAAATGAAAAACGGCGCTTGAAGCATCTGCTTTCGCAAGAATAGCAACAACAAGCCCGGGGAACCCCCCGCCAGACCCCAAATCAACCCAAGTTTCTAAATTATGGGGTCGATGTTGCCACATCTGGGCGGAATCAAGGATATGACGAGCCCAAATCTGTTCTATAGTTGATTTGCCTACAAGATTTATAGTTTTGTTCCATTTTTTCAACAAAGAAACCAACGTTTGTAAATTATCCATTGTTTCACGTGAAACATTTAGTTGATTTAAAAGGATATCTTTAGCTTGTAATTCCTGCATTACGCTTGCTTCGCAGACTGAAAAACCCGAATTTTCCCCAAAAGAAGCGTCAATGCGGATGGTGTCATGCCTTCTATGCGCCCAGCTTGAGCAAGATTATCCGGCTGAGCCTTGGTTAGCTTCTGCTGCAATTCATTTGATAGCCCGGGTATACCCATGTAGGAAAAGCCATCAGGTATGCGCAGGTTTTCATCGCGTCGCATGGCTTCAACATCTGATTTTTGTCGATCAATGAACCGGGCATAAAGTGCGTCCCGCTCTACCTGTTCGGCAATTTCGACATCTATGCCTTTAATTTCAGGCCAAACATTCGTTAAATTTTGCAGCTTGACGTCTTGAAATGCCAGCAGATCAATAGCCGTGCGCCGCACACCGTCTTGATTAATCTTAATACCATGGTTTTTAGCTTCATTGGGCGTTAGGCTTTTACCGGACAACATAGTTTTGGCTGCATCCAGGCGATCCATTTTATCCGTAAAGGCCATTTTACGCCTTTCATGAACCAAGCCCAGCGCAATTCCCTTGGGTGTTAGACGTTGATCCGCATTATCTGCGCGCAAAGAAAGGCGATATTCCGCACGCGACGTAAACATACGGTAAGGCTCTGACACACCTCGCGTTGTTAAATCATCAATCATCACGCCAATATAGGCCTCTGCGCGATCAAAATAGATAGGATCTTTGCCTAAAGCTTGACATGCAGCGTTTAAACCAGCCACCAAACCCTGTGCCGCCGCCTCTTCATAGCCTGTGGTGCCATTAATTTGCCCGGCAAGGTATAAGCCTTTGATGTTTTTTAGTTCTAACGTCGGCCTTAGGGCGCGTGGATCAATATAGTCATACTCAATCGCATATCCCGGTTGCAGAATTTTCACATTTTCCAGCCCAACAATAGAAGAAACATAGGCTTCTTGCACATCAACTGGCAAAGATGTTGATATTCCATTGGGGTAAATCGTGTGATCGTTCAGGCCCTCAGGCTCTAAAAATATCTGGTGTGAAGATTTATCCGCAAAACGTACCACCTTATCCTCAATAGAGGGGCAATAACGTGGGCCAACACCATCAATTTGGCCGCCATACATTGCGGATTTTGACAAGTTTTTTTCTATAATTTCATGGGTTTTTTCGTTGGTGTGGGTGATACCGCATGAAACTTGCCGTGCAAAGGGGGTTTTATGTAGGAATGAAAACAGTGTTGGGCTGTCATCTGCAGGTTGGCAATCCAAACCTTCCCAGTTAATCGTGCGGCCATCAAGACGGGGTGGTGTGCCTGTTTTCAAACGCGCCATCGGTAGATCAAAACCATCAAGACGTTCGGCCAAAGCGATGGCGGCATTATCACCCATACGACCACCAGAGTGGGATACATTACCAATATGAATAATGCCGCGCAAAAAAGTACCTGTGGTCAGGATAACCGCATGGGCAGTGATTTCTGAACCATCGGCCAGAATAACACCCGTGATAGTTTCGCCAGATTGCATCAGATCAGCAACCTCGGCCTCTATCACATCCAAGCCGTCTTTATCGCGAAACTCTTCTTGCATCGCAGCCCGATACAAAGCCCGGTCTGCTTGGGTTCGAGGGCCCTGAACTGCTGGGCCTTTGCGCCGATTGAGCAAGCGAAACTGAATTCCCGCCTTATCGGCCACGCGCCCCATCACACCATCAAGCGCATCAATCTCGCGCACAAGATGACCCTTACCCAAACCACCGATGGCAGGATTACAAGACATCTCACCGATCTTGGAAAAGCTGTGGGTAATCAAAGCAGTGCGCGCACCCATGCGCCATGCTGCCTGCGCTGCATCAGCACCTGCGTGACCGCCCCCGATAATAATGACATCAAAATGTTTCACGTGAAACAATCCACTTTCCTACAGTTTATTTTCCCAGACAAAAGCTGGAAAAAATCTCATCCAATATATGTTCTACATCAACCCGACCGATAAGGGAATTCAAAGCATATATGCCTAGGTGGATTTCTTCTGCAGCAAGCTCTGAAAAATCGTAACTATCTGATATTATTGACTTCCCTTTGGATATATGTTGAATTGAACTGCTCAGGGCAACCCGATGTCTTTCCCTTGACGCGACCATCGCTTGCGACGATTTTTGCTCAAGTCGCTTAGAAATCGCCAAAACCAGATCATCGATTCCATCCCCAGTTAAAGATGAAATATTCATACCCTTGCGCGATGGGTTAAGATCAGCCTTTGACCAGACCTGAATATCCCCTTTAGAGGGGCGCAAACCAAACACCTGCGTATCGTCTGTATCGTTCAGAAAAACCCGGATATCTGCACGGTTCGCCCGCTCAATAGCGCGGTCTACACCAATACTTTCAATGGCGTCATCGGTCTGGCGCAAACCTGCCGTATCCAAAAGCGTGACAGGCAGGCCGCCAATATCCATGCGCACCTCAATCACATCACGCGTAGTGCCTGCAATTTCAGAGGTAATTGCGGCATCACGCCCTGCAAGTGTGTTCAGTAATGTGGATTTGCCAGCGTTAGGCGGGCCAACAATGGCAACTTCAAAACCTTCGCGAATACGCTCGGCGGCAAAGCTGCCGTCTATCTGTTGCTGAAGATCGTCCATAACGCCATTTAAAAGCTCCGTGACCTCGGGTGTCACGTCTTGGGGTATATCTTCATCGGCAAAGTCTATAGTGGCCTCTATCAAGGCGACAGCGCGTATCAAATCACGGCGCCAATCTTCTACCTTATTAGACAGCGCCCCCTGCATCACTAGCAGGGCCTGTTTTTGTTGGGCTTCGGTTTCAGCCTCAATCAAATCGCCCAAGCCTTCGACCTGTGCCAGATCAAGGCGGCCATTCATCAGGGCGCGTTTGGTAAACTCACCGGCTTCGGCAAGACGGCAATTTTGCAGACCAGACAAGGTGGCCAAAACAGAGGCAACAACCGCAATACTACCGTGGCATTGCAGTTCGATCACATCTTCACCGGTAAAGCTTGCAGGCCCTTTGAAACCCAGTATCAGGGCCTCGTCAATGACCTCACCCTTGGTGTTTTTAAGCTTTCGCAGAACAGGCTTTTTGACGGGGATTTCAGAACCACAAATCTGACAAGCCACATCAAACGCCCCCATGCCAGAGATCCGAATAACCGAAACCCCTGCACGGCCTTTAGCGGTAGCCAAAGCAAATATTGTGTCAGACATATTATAACCCTTTGTTAATAAAGGATTTACGTATTCATAGAATCGAAGAAATCTGAATTTGATTTAGTCTGCCTCAATTTACCAAGCAGGAATTCTATCGCGTCAACTGTTCCCATCGGGTTCAAAATACGGCGCAGTACGAATGTTTTTACCAAATCAGTTGGGTCGGTCAGTAACTCTTCCTTACGGGTGCCCGACTTCATAATGTCGATGGCAGGGTATACGCGCTTGTCGGCAATTTTACGATCCAGAACAATTTCAGAGTTACCGGTACCTTTGAATTCCTCAAAGATCACTTCATCCATCCGTGAACCCGTATCGATCAAAGCGGTTGCAATAATCGTCAATGAACCACCTTCTTCAATATTGCGCGCTGCCCCAAAGAAACGTTTCGGGCGTTGCAAGGCGTTCGCGTCAACACCGCCGGTTAGAACTTTACCCGAAGATGGCACCACCGTGTTAAAGGCACGGCCAAGACGGGTGATACTATCCAGCAGAATAACAACATCGCGTTTGTGCTCTACCAGACGTTTGGCTTTTTCAATCACCATTTCAGACACAGCAACATGGCGCGTGGCAGGTTCATCAAAGGTAGAAGAAACAACTTCACCCTTAACCGAACGCTTCATATCCGTCACTTCTTCAGGACGTTCGTCAATTAAAAGCACAATCAGATAACATTCAGGGTGATTCTTTTCAATCGAGTGGGCAATATTTTGCAAGATAACCGTTTTACCCGTTCTGGGCGGGGCCACAACCAAACAACGCTGGCCTTTACCGATGGGGGCAACCAGATCAATCACACGGGCTGATTTATCTTTGATGGTCGGGTCTACAATTTCCATCGTCATACGCTCATCAGGATAAAGCGGTGTCAGATCATCAAAATGAACTTTATGTTTAACATTTTCCGGGTCAGTGAAATTGATCGTAATTGCTTTTGTCAGACCAAAATAACGCTCACCCTCATTAGGTGCTTTAATCACACCCTCAACAGTATCGCCTGTACGCAAAGAGTATTTGCGCATCTGGGCGGGACTAACATAAATATCCTCTGGGCCGGGTAGATAGTTTGATTCAGGGGATCGTAAAAATCCAAACCCGTCTTTAAGAACTTCTAAAACACCGTCACCAACAATTTCAGCACCGTCTTCCGCCATTTCTTTTAGAATGGCGAACATCATATCACCCTTGCGCATGGTAGATGCRTTTTCAATWTCCAGCTCTTCYGCRAATTTYAACAGATCRGCRGGGGCTTTGGATTTWAGTTCAGAAAGACTGATKGTTTCTTGTGACATGACATACTTCTTGCGTAGRTTTCAACGTGTTTGGTTTTGGAAATAGCTTTTMAACGGTGGGGGACACCAAGCTTTTTCGGGTTTTARACTGAAAYSTRTRRSAGAGTCAAAYTWTTAGAAAGGRCGCGCAATAACCATSAYMACAATSAYAATCATCAAAACYGTSGGWATTTCATTTGCYARACGRTAACCYTTACCWGAAAGMCKYGGTTTWCCTTSWGCYAAMAGTTTRCGTTCYTTKGAAAGCCARCCATGAAAAGCKGACATCARTAAAACCATTRCYGCCTTTACCCAAGGCCARCCWTCTGCCCAATCAATRATSCCMGGTGTGAAAASCATCAATAAYCCAMAAAYCCAYGTYACAATCATTGCAGGRTTKATAATCCGCTTCATCAACAAAAGTTCCCATTTTTCAAAAGTCTCTTTTGGGCTAATAAATTGTGGATCRGTTTCTACGTGATARACAAAMAGRCGSGGTAAATAGAACATTCCAGCCATCCATGAAATAACSGCAATAATGTGAAGMGATTTAATCCAGGGGTAAAGTGAGGTTAGTAGGTCAGCCATGATATATTCCATTTTTAAAGAACCCTATAATAATAAATATATAAAGAGAAAGGTTGTTGTATGTATTAGGTACAGTGAGTCACAGGGATAAAATTTCTATCCACAGTATCCAGGAATAAAAAGTATATGGATAAAATAGTAACTGCTACGGGATAAACTATAAAATATATTTAAAAACAAAGCCTTATGAATTACATATCAGGGGATAAGTTTGTAAGTTAAATTTTTACTTGCGATATTCACAAGTTACATTTCAAACTTATACGCTGGGGGCAAAATTTCATATTACGGGTGTAAATTTTGATATTTTAGGCCAGTCGTAAAATATACCCAATTTTATTAAACCTTGGCTATATTTATGTACAAGTTATTAACAACCTTTAAAGGGTGTAGCACACAACTGATTTAAGGATATTTCGTGACTTCTGTTATTTTGGCATCCGGATCTGAAATTCGTGCAAAGCTTCTGTGTGGTGCCGGTGTGCCGTTTGAAGTGGAAATTGCCCGTATAGATGAAACCGCAATCATTGCGTCGCTAAAAGCCGAACAGGCAAAGCCACATGAAATAGTGGATACGCTGGCCGAATACAAAGCGCAGCGGGTTGCCGCAAGACATATTGATAGCTTGGTAATCGGGTGCGATCAAATTCTGGTTTGCGACAAGAAAATATATGAAAAGGCGGTATCATTAGAAGCCGTGCGTGAAAAACTACTGACTTTGCGCGGCAAGCCACACCAGCTGATGTCAGCCGTTGTGATCTTTGAAAATGGCCGCCCGGTCTGGCGTCATGTTGGGCGGGCACAGTTAATCATGCGGGATTTCTCGGATGATTTTCTGGATGATTATATAGAACAACAAGGCGATGGCATTTTAAGTTCCGTAGGCTGCTATAAATTAGAAGAGACAGGCGCGCAGTTATTCAGCCATATACAAGGTGACTATTTCACAATTCTGGGAATACCTTTATTAGAGGTCTTGGGATTTTTGCGAACACGTGGGGTTTTGGTAAACTGATGAATGATACACTTAAAAAAGCAGCGGTTATTGGCTGGCCGATCAGCCACAGCAAATCCCCGTTAATCCATGGCCATTGGATTAAGGAATTTGGGATTAACGGCCATTTTGAACGCATTGCATTAAACCCTGAAGAGTTCGTTTCAGGTATTCGTAATCTGGTGGCGCAGGGCTATCAGGGTTGTAATATTACGATCCCGCACAAAGAGGCGGCTTTAGATATGGCTGACAGCATTTCAGACCGGGCCAAAGCAATAGGGGCGGCAAATACTTTGGTGTTCAAGGATGGTAAAATCCATGCGGATAATACCGACGGCATCGGGTTTATCAATAATCTGAAACAAGGTGCACCCAGCTGGCAGGCATCGGGTGGAACCGCCCTTGTTTTAGGGGCAGGAGGGGCTGCGCGTGCCATTATATATGCGCTTTTACAAGAAGGTGCGCCGAAGATTATTATTGCCAATCGCACGGTTGGGAAGGCCCACAAACTTGCCGCGTTTTTTGGTGATAAAGTATCTGCCACCTCCATGGACGGGGCCGCAAATAATCTAAGCGAAACACATACGCTGGTGAACACAACCGCCCTTGGTATGATCGGCCAACCGGAGCTGGCGATTGACCTTAGCAATTTGCCAAAAACAGCTTTGGTGACAGATATTGTATATAACCCCCTTCAAACCGCACTGCTAAAACAGGCTGATGATTTAGGACTGGAAACAGTTGATGGCCTGGGCATGTTGCTGCACCAAGCGGTTCCCGGTTTTGAGGCCTGGTTTGGTGTGCGCCCAACGGTAGATAAGGCCCTGCGCCAGATTGTGCTGGCGGGTTGATGTATGTTCTTGGCCTGACAGGCTCTATCGGCATGGGCAAATCCACCACGGCGGAAATGTTTCGTGATGCAGGCATTGCGGTTTGGGATGCGGATGCAGCTGTGCATGAGCTTTATACCAGCCACACGGATACAATTCAAAAAATAGCACAGCTTACCCCGATTGCCGTGGATGCAGATGGTGTTAGCCGTGATGCGCTGCGCAGCCTTTTGCAGGCCGATAAAACCCTATTCCCTAAACTGGAAAAAATCGTTCACCCTGCGATCAGAATGCACCGCGACGCATTCTTGGATAAATGCCGCGACCTAAATCTAAAGCTGGTTGTTGTTGATATCCCGCTACTTTATGAAACTGGGGCAGAGGCATGGCTGGACGGCGTTTTGGTGGTTTCCATAGATGCCCAAACACAACGCGCCCGTGTGATGGGGCGCAAAGGCATGACCGAAGAAGCTTTTGAAATGATTTCGGGCAAACAAATGCCCGATGCGCAAAAACGTGAGCGGGCTGACTTTATTATTGAAACAAAAACACTGGATCATGTGCGCGATGAAGTTCATAATCTGATTGAAAAGCTAATGGATAAAAAACCAAATGCGTGAAATTGTCTGGGATACAGAAACAACAGGGTTTGACCCCCAAAGCGGTGATCGTCTGGTAGAAATCGGTGCCGTTGAGTTGTTCAATCACATGCCCACGGGCAAGGTGTATCACCAATATATCAACCCCGAACGCTCCATGCCGCAAGAAGCGTTTGCCGTGCATGGGTTGGGGGATGATTTTCTGGCGGATAAACCTGTTTTCAAAACCGTAGCACAAGATTTTCTGGATTTTATCGGGGATGCAAAGATTGTAGCGCATAACGCCAAGTTTGATATGCGGTTTATCAATGCAGAATTGAAATGGGTTGGCATAGACCCGATCCCAATGTCTCAATCCCTTGATACATTAGAAATAGCCCGCAGAAAATTTCCGGGTGCGCAAAATTCTTTGGATGCTTTGTGCCGTCGCTTTGGCATTGATAATTCCGCACGTGAAAAACACGGTGCCTTGCTGGATAGTGAAATTCTGGCAGAAGTATATCTTGAATTAATCGGCGGGCGGCAACCGGATTTCGCATTAAGCGTGGTTGCAGGGCAAGATATTGCAGGCCAAGGGGGTTCTAAGTCACAAGTACCGATTGAGGCTCGAAAATCACCGCTAAAATCAAAGTTAACCGATGCAGAGGCCAAAGCGCACCAAGAGTTTGTTGAAAAACTAGGCCAAGGCGCACTTTGGAATAATTAGTTAGCTTTTTTCTTTTCTTCATTCAGGCGCGCCAGTTCTTGGCGGTAAAGTTGAACAAAGTCGATATTGTCTACGTTCAATGGCGGAAAGCCACCATCCGCAGTAACATCCCGTACAATACGGCGTACAAACGGGAACAGCATACGTGGGCATTCGATCATCAAAAACGGGTGCAGCTGTTCATCTGAAATATTTTCAATGATGAAAATACCAGCGTAATCAATTTCCAAAAGGAAAATGGTTTCTTCTTCTGTTTTTGCTGTAATTGTCAGTTTTTGAATAACTTCGTACTGGTTTTCCTGACCTTTACGCGCATCCAAATTGACCTGAACGCTAATGTCTGGTTGGGATTGGTTGCCTTTGTTATTTTGTGCAGCAACGTTTTCAAAAGATAGATCACGAATGTATTGATTAAGAATTTGCATCCGTGGGGTCGCTGGTTGAGCCGCTTCTGCTTGCTCTTGAGCGCCTTCTTTTTTATCATCAGCCATTTTAGTCTCCGTAATAATTTCGAAAATACCTAGCAGGTAAACGCAATGCCCACAACGCGTTTTAAGGGAATATTTTTAATGTTTTGTCCAGCCGGAATCACCGGGATCATCAGCCTCTTCATCAACAACCGAAAATTCACCATCTAACACTGTGTTATTATTTGGCTGTGTTGGCTTTTGGGGTTGGTTTGCCGATTGCATTACAACAAACCCACTGCCCATCATTTTGGCCGCACCCCACTTGATTAATGCCGCGCGTACTGGCGGTAATAGTAAAAGAAATCCTAGACCATCGGTAAAAAACCCAGGCGTCAACAATAATACCCCCGAAACCAGGATCAAAGCACCATGAACCATGGGATCAACGGGATTTTCACCGGATTGCATGCTGGATTGAAGGCGTGCCATGGTGGAAATGCCCTGTTTTCGCAACATGGATGTGCCGATAACGGCAGTCAGAATAACAATTGCAAGGGTTGGCCACAGGCCAATAGCCCCACCAACCTGTATAAACAGGCCAATTTCGATAATGGGGATCAGAATAAACAAAATAAGTAGCGGCATAGTATCTCTTTCTTACTTCTCACCATATAGTTGGTGGACTTGACTTAACCAAGTACATAAATATGTCTAAAGTAATAGACTACTAGTGGTCTATACGAAATTTTGAAAGGGTGCTCATATGAGTCCTGCTGTTATGCAACTTCTTGTTCTTGCCGCGATCGCCGTCTTTTTGTTCATACGACTAAAAGGTGTGTTGGGAACGCGGGATGGTTTTGAGCCGACAATCGAACCTTCTAAACCGAAATCCGCTAAAGGGCCGAACTTGGAAGTGATCGAAGGCGGGTTGGATCGTGATATTACCGATCACGTTGAAATGGACAGCCCCGCAGGCCAGGCTTTTGCCAAAATGAAAAAGGCTGAGCCTGAATTTTCTGTCAGTGAATTTTTAGACGGTGCCCGTCAAGCCTATGAGATGATCCTGATGGCATTTGAAGATGATGATCTGGACACATTAAAGCAGTTTCTGGCGGCAGATGTTTATGAAAGCTTCGCTTCAGTGATCGCTGATCGCCAAAAAGCCGGTTATAAAGTGAATGCCACCTTTGTGGGCGTGCGCGAAATGAAGATCACAGGTGCGAAGTTTAACGGTCGCAATAAAGAGGGTGAGATTACCATGCGGTTTGTGGGTGAGATTGTCAGTTACGTTGAAGATGAAAGCGGCAAGATCATTGAAGGTAACCGTGATGTGATCAAGCGCCAAGCCGACACATGGTCTTTTGCCCGCAAATTTGGCCGCAATGATCCAAACTGGGCATTGGTCGCAACAGGCGGATAAGCCTTATGGCGGCGAAAAGACTTTCGGAAGCCGACAAAGCGCTTTGGCGTTCGGTGACCGATAATATTGATCCGATGCGCGAAAGTTTTACCTTTGAGCCTTCTGTGAAAGCCCAGCTGAAATCAGCGGGTGTGATGCCGCAAAAACCAAAGTTTGCGGCATTTCGTATTGGTGAGAAATCCAAAGGCACCCAATATACACCAAGTGGTGCCACCTCACCCAAAGGTGTCACGCCGAATATGGATAAGAAAAACTTTCAGCGTCTGGTGCGCGGCAAGCTGGAAATTGACGGGCGCCTTGACCTGCACGGGATGACGCAGGAACAGGCCAAGATTACCTTGCGCAGCAAGTTGATGCAGGCGCATGAACGCGGCAAACGGTTGATCCTTGTTATCACCGGTAAAGGCAAACAGCGCACAGATGAATTCAATCGCCAAATCATCGGCGTGTTACGTCAAAATGTTCCCATGTGGCTACGCCAAGCCCCGCTTTCATCTATTGTATTAGAGGTAACATCCGCCCAGCAACGCCACGGCGGCGAAGGGGCTTTTTATGTTTACTTGCGCAGAAACCGGTGAGTGGCGAAATAGGTGACCGCGCACACGAAAAGAACATAGATAACATAAGCGGGCATTTGATCGGGGAAGCTATAGCCCAAATCAATCAACCGCCCTGTTACCAACGGGCCAATGGCTGATCCAAAAACCATAAAGGCAACCGCCAATGCCTTGATCGACCCCACATGTTTCGTGCCATAAATCTCTGACCAAACCGCTACTGAAACGGTACCTGCCCCACCTTGGGTGATGGCCATCAACAACAAGGCTATCAAGGCCGCACTTAGGCTGGCAAACATTGAAAACACCAACATACCGGCGGCTAATGGGATCAACATAAAGGGCAGTATTTTTATGCTGCCCCATTTATCCACCGCCCAGCCAAAGCCAAGCCCGGCAACAACACCCATTGCAGTGAAAGCGGGGTAAAGTGCCACAAAATGCACATGCTGCCAGCCCTTAACTTCGGCCAGATGAACCTGTTGAAAAAACACAGCGGTGGTGAACATGCTTGGGGTAATTGCCACAGGGATCAACAGCCAGAACAACGGATGTTTTATAGCATCCAAGCGCGTCCAATGACGGTTATTGATACCAACGGCCTGCGTGGTTTCTGCGATAGATTGGGGGGTGCGTTCTTTGATCAGCAATATGCGTAGCAGGATCAGGAATAAAAGTGACAAGACCGCCGCCCCGACCCATATGGTTTGCCACCCGACAAAAACTAGAAGGGCGACGGTTGCCATGGGCAGAAATGCTTCTCCCAAAGAAACGCCCAAGCCTGCGATGGCCACAGCTTTGCCGCGCGCGGCGGTGTACCAGCGCACCATTGAAATCATCGCAACGTGATTTAACATGCCTTGGCCGCTTAACCGCAGGCCAAAGATTACGGCGGGTAGTAGCCAGACCGATGAATTAAACGCCATCGCAAGGCAGAAAACGGCCATGATAATTAGAAGGACGGTTATTAAGGTGCGGGCGCGGAACTTGTCGGCAAGGCCGCCAGCCCAGATCATTGTCAGGCCGGATGCAGTGGTGCCAAGGGCGTAAAGCGAGCCCCAGTCGCCGTCTGATAACGCGTAGGTTTCCATGATTTGACGGGCAAAGATCGAGATGAAAAAGGTTTGCCCGAAAGAGGTGGCAAACATCATCACACCGCCTGCAAAAAGCCAGCGGGAATTGTTGCGGATGAAGGCCAGTGTAGTCATGGGTGATCAAGACGGTATTTTAAGCCGTAGGTCACGTGAAAAATACCAAGCGGCCTGCGCAAAGGCCTGCGGGTACTGCCGTGGGTGAAGGGTAACGCAGTCATATCAGTTAACATCCGCCCTAAGAATTATTACCGCTTGTATGGCTGCCTGAATAAAGTTAAAAACCCCTATGAAAATTATGCAGCAGATTTTATTGTTTATAAACGGCTGTATAGGGCTGTTGCTAATTGTTGGAATAATATCATTTGGGCCAATTCAAACAACTTCTGCATCAATGATGACATATGATATCTCTCAAACCGAAACACAAACAATGCCCAATTCCGGTTTGCAAGAAACAGGTAATATGGGGGCAACACACAGTGCTGCCTGTGTAAGCATTTGTATCGGTACAATAGTTTTAGCGGCCATCGATATTTTAGCATTGGACGTTTATATACGCAGTGCTTTTCCGCCAGAGAAAGAAAACCAACTGGATGAGCAAAACACGCCGCCAGCTATGAAGCCCCCCAAACATATAACGATCACATAAGAACGCCGCTGCCATTGGCAGCACCATATCCTTAAAAATATCCTGCGGGATTGATCGGAAAAAATATGACTTATTCACTATCACGCCGTGGCTTTATGGCCACATCGGCAGCACTAGCCGCTACATCTGCCTTACCTCAAGCTGGCATTGCTGAAGTGCCAAAGCTTTCTTTGGACATAACAAAACGTACTCTTGATATCGACGGGCGGGCAGCTACGGTATTTGGCCTTATGAACAACACGGGAAAATCAGGACTGATCCTTGAGCCTGATCAAAAATTCCGTGTGAAACTAACCAATAATCTGGATACAAAAACCATAATTCACTGGCATGGTCAAATTCCACCCAATGTTCAGGATGGTGCCCCGAACAATCCTTTACCATATATGTATCAAGGTGAAGTACGAGATTTCGACTTCACACCACTTGCAGGAACGCACTGGATGCATTCGCATGTGCCCACACAAGAGATGCAACTCTTGGCGGCACCTTTAATTGTAAGGACAGCAGCCGATGTTGCGGCTGACCAGCAAGAAGTGGTAATGTTCTTGCATGACTTTTCCTTCCTTAGCCCTGAAGAGGTTCTGGCCGAGATTGCCGCTGGTGGCGATCATGATGCTGAGGGCAGCTCTGAAATGGCAAGCGACACCGGAACCAATATGTCTGGCATGACCGGTATGTCAAACATGGAAAATGATACGCCTGCGATGGCAATGGATCTGAATGATTTCAATTTTGATGCATATCTTTCAAACGATCGCACACTTGCCGACCCGGAAGTTATTCGCGTTGAAAATGGTGGGCGGGTGCGTTTGCGTATTATTAACGCATCATCGGCGACTTCATTCTGGATTGATACTGGCAAAGTAGATGCCAGCCTTGTTGCCGTTGATGGACATGACATTGAACCAATTTCTGGGCGTCGTTTTGGGCTGGCAATGGCGCAGCGTCTTGATCTTTTTATCGACCTGCCAAAAGGCGAAGGCACATATCCGATTTTGGCTCTTCGAGAAGGTGAGCGTGAGCGTACAGGATTAATTCTTGCAACCAAGAATGCCCACGTCCAGAAAATTTCTGCACAATCAGAAATGGAAACACCCGCGTTTGATTTGGATTTTAAACAAGAATTCAGCCTGAGAGCGAAAAATCCTTTAGCTGAAAGACCTGTAGACACGGCCCAAATGATTTCTTTGGACGGATCTATGCAGCCCTATGTCTGGACGATGAACGGGCGAACCTGGGCCGAACGTATACCAGCAACAGCACAAAGCGGTCAGCGGGCCGAGATTACTTTTATGAATAAGTCAATGATGGGCCATCCAATGCACTTGCATGGCCATGCATTTCAGGTTGTAGGTTTAGGTGATCAAAGGTTTGCAGGGGCAAGGCGTGATACTGTCTATGTACCGCCAATGGCTAAAGTTACAGTTGCGATAGATGCGGGGGAAGCCGCGCGGTGGCTGCTGCATTGCCACCACATGCCGCATCTGGCTTCGGGTATGATGTCAGAGTTTGTTGTTTCCGCTTAAAGCAAATAGATATGGGGGCCTGTGGTTACACGGACCCTTATTTGTTTACAGCATATACCTAGAAACATCTGTGGCGGATGCGAATTCGCCTAGATGATCTTCGACGTATTTTTTGTTGATCACGACGCTTTCACCTGGCCTGTCGGGGGCGGCGAAGCTTAGTTCTTCGAATACGCGTTCGATGATGGTGTATAGCCGCCGTGCGCCGATGTTTTCGACGGTTTGGTTTACGTCTGCGGATATTTTGGCGATGGCGGCAATGCCGTCTTTGGTGAAGCTTACCTCAACCTGTTCGGTTTGCATCAGGGCGGTATATTGCAGGGTCAGCGCGTTGTCGGTTTCGGTCAGGATGCGCACGAAATCTTCTTCGGTGAGGGCGCGTAATTCTACCCGAATGGGTAAACGGCCTTGAAGTTCAGGCAACAGATCAGAGGGTTTTGCGGTGTGAAATGCGCCTGACGCGATGAACAGGATATGATCGGTTTTCACGGGGCCGTGTTTAGTGGATACGGTGGTGCCTTCGATCAGGGGCAGCAGGTCACGTTGTACGCCTTCACGTGAAACATCGGCACCGCGCGCATCCGCGCGGGCACAAACCTTGTCGATCTCATCCAGGAAAACGATACCGTTTTGTTCAACTGCGTTAATCGCTTCACTGTTGACCGCTTCTTGATCAACCAGTTTGTCGGCCTCTTCATTGATCAGTATTTCGTAACTGTCAGAGACTTTCATTTTACGCTTGGTGGTGCGCCCGCCCATGGCCTTGCCGAATATATCGCCCAGGTTCATCATGCCCATGCCAGCCCCCGGTTGGCCCGGAATATCCATCATCTGCATCGGGTTAGAGGTGTCGGCCAGTTCGACCTCTATTTCTTTGTCGTCCAACACCCCGTCGCGCAGTTTTTTGCGAAACATTTCACGGGTTTGGTCGCGGGCGTCAGGGCCGCAAAGCGCATCAATGACGCGGGCTTCGGCACTTTCATGGGCGTTGGCTTTAACCACCTCACGCATTTCTGTTCGTACCATGATGATCGCACTATCAACCAGATCGCGCACGATCTGTTCTACATCGCGGCCAACGTAACCGACTTCGGTAAACTTGGTGGCTTCAACTTTGATAAAGGGTGCATTTGCCAGTTTTGCCAGACGCCGCGAAATTTCGGTTTTGCCAACCCCTGTCGGCCCGACCATCAGGATATTTTTCGGGTAGACCTCATCCCTAATATCATCGGCCAGTTGCTTGCGCCGCCAACGGTTGCGCAGGGCCACGGCCACGGCGCGTTTGGCATCTTTTTGGCCGATGATGAAGCGGTCTAGTTCGGATACAATTTCACGGGGGGTCAGGTCAGTCATAGGTTAGTCCTTTTGGGCGGTTTTCCAAGGTGGAAGTTTATCTTTGCCGCGAAATTCAGGTAGGCTGTTCATTAGTTTGCAGCGTAATCTTTCCCAGTTAGAGCCAAGCAAGACAAGGCCAAAACCGATCAGCAAGATAACCAGACCGTAACTGCCATCCAGTACGGTGAAAACAAGGGCGATCATATAGCCGATGCCCGACATCAGGAATGAACGGCGATCAATGATCACGGCGACAAGGGCGATAAAGATCAAGAAGGCGGTTAATGCTAAAAACGATACCAGTGTTGCGTTTGAATACAGGGTTAATGCGATAGAGTTTACGATGGCCGGTGCGGCTAAAACATGCAGCCAGAATGCGTTGGTGGATCGGCGTGTGACCCGGTGTGGATCAGACATATCAAAGCGTAATGCGATGATGAATGCGCCGATGCCAAGGCCAATGGTGATCAGGCTGAAAGACCATCCCGTTGACAACAGAAACAGATCGGACGGATTGTTTATTGTTGCCTTGTCAGTTGTGAAAAGCCCGATTGCAAAGGCGAAAACTGCCAAGCCTGACAGCATAAGTGAAAAGGGTATGCGAAAGAAATACCAATAGGTGATCAGGCATAAGGCGGTGATGCCGCCGACAACAGACAGGGCCATTGTATCAGAGCCTGCTGCCATTTGCAGCAAGGCAAAGCCGATTTGGATTGCACCTAATCCACAGAATATGCTTAACAGAATTGAGGGGGCAATCATGCGGCGTTTCAGGGTGAAATAGGCTGTCATAAATGCGACAACGGCTAATTGCATTGCGCCGAAAAGTAAAAATGATGTGCTGTTATCGTTAGAGCCGCTAAAGGCGGCGATGCCGGTTATTGCAGTCCAGCCTGTGTAGAGGATGATCAGGCCGACGACGATAAAGATTTCGTTGAAGCCTTTGAACAGCTCGAACGGCTCATCAATTTCTGCGGTGGCTGCGCGGTAACCGCGCCGTTCATCGGCTAATTTTGTCAGTGATGCGGCTTGGGTTTCTGATAGCATGCCAGCACTTACGGCAGCCCGTAGATCATCAGTTTCAATGGTCATTTTTCGATTACTTCCACAGTCATATTGCCGTTTGTATAAACACAAATTTCGGCAGCGATTTCTATTGCTTTGCGGGCGATTTTTTCGGCGTCGTCTTTGCCGCTCATCAGTGCGCGTGCGGCGGCCAGGGCGAAGTTGCCACCAGAGCCGATTGCGGCCACATCATTTTCCGGTTGCAATACATCGCCTGCCCCCGTGATGACAAACAGGTCGGTGCCATCGGTGACGATCAGCATGGCTTCCAGATTGCGCAGATATTTATCCATGCGCCAATCTTTTGCCAGCTCGACGGATGCTTTGGCTAATTGGCCCGGTGTGGCTTCCAGTTTTGCCTCTAGTCGTTCGAGTAATGTGAATGCATCTGCGGTAGAGCCTGCAAAGCCGCAAACCACATCGTGACCGCCCGGTGATATGCGCCGCACTTTGCGTGCGGTGCCTTTGATCACGGTTTGGCCGATGCTGACTTGGCCGTCACCGGCAACAACAACTTTGCCGCCTTTTTTGACGCCGATAATGGTGGTGCCGTGCCAGCCGGGGAATTTGGGTGTTTCGCTCATTGCTTGCCTCGTTATCTATGGGGTGAATATATGGTGTTAACTGAGGCGTTACAATAACCAGCTTATTTTGATTGACAGAAATTATAATAAGTGTATGTACACTGATATGAACTTTGATGACCCTATAAATTGTCTTACATATAATGCCCAGCGTATCGCCAGATCGATGGGCAGGCAGATGGAAGCTGCATTGCGCCCTGTCGGGCTGACCAATCAGCAATTTTCAACGTTGACAATTTTGAGGCATTTCAAGGTTATATCAACACTGGAGCTTGCAGAAAAAATGGGCGTTGAACGCACTACGATGACCCGCAACCTAGAGCAAATGCGCCTGAATAACTGGCTAGAGCCGGCAAAAACCGAAGACCGGCGTGTGCGGGCTTTTCGGTTAACTGAAACCGGCACAAAGCTTCAATCTGAAGCCTTACCGCTATGGAAAGAACAGCAGGCAAATTTCCTGGAATTTCTAGGCGAAGATACCGCAAGTGATCTGGTTGCACTGGCAAGCAAAGCGTAAATTTAAACCTCTATACGTGTATATACACGAAAGGAAATACAATGACTACTGAAACGACAAACACTAATCCAACGATGGCAGGCCCCTTTAGGTCGCCGATATTTATAGGCATAGGGCTGATATGGTTTGCTCTTGTTATGGGCCTTTCCATGAGCGGCTATTTTGAAACACCGGATGGTGTTCTGCCGATTAAAATGCCGATTTTCTTTATGATCCCGCCGATCCTTTTTGTGCTGGCACTTACTATATCACGTAACGTGGCGGCTTGGGCTGACCGGATAGACATCACAACGCTTACATCGTTACAAAGCTGGCGGGTGATGGGTTTTACCTTTCTAATTCTGTGGGCACTGGGTGAGTTGCCATTGGTGTTTGCCCTGCTGTCTGGTTTCGGTGATGTTGCAACAGGCGTATATGCAGCATTCGCAACGGTGAAAGTCAGCCAGCGCAAAGCCGGTTGGCAAGTATCTGCACGACGGGTGATATATTTGGGATCAGTTGACTTTGCGGTTGCTGTGGTAACCGGTTTATTGTCTGCGGCAGGCTACCTGAAGCTTTATCCTAGTGAGGTTTCAGCCCACTTGATGACAGCCTATCCAATGGTGATGTTTCCGATATTTATCGTGCCGACCTTTATCATTCTGCACATTCTGGCTTGGCGCAATATCGCAAAAGCATAATAAAAAAGGCACCGCAATGCATTTACGGTGCCTTTCAGAATTATTATCTAATCTGGCTTAATCCAAATTACGTTCAATTTCTTCGGTGGTGAAAATCTCGATCACATCCTTTTCGCGGATGTCTTCGTAGTTTTCAAACGCCATGCCACATTCCTGGCCGCCGTGCACTTCTTTMACTTCRTCTTTGAAGCGTTTCARRGTTTTCARYKTRCCTTCGTGGATCACWACRTTGTCACGCAGCAAACGCACGCCTGCATCACGGCGGGCAACGCCTTCGGTGACTTCACAACCGGCAATTTTGCCAGAACCCGTGATTTTAAACACTTCTTTGATTGTGGCGTAACCGATAAAGGTTTCCCTGATCTCGGCAGATAGTAGGCCAGAGGCCGCTGCTTTGACGTCATCCAGCAAGTTGTAGATGATTGAATAATAGCGGATTTCTACGCCTTTTTGGTTGGCGCTGTTACGTGCCGGCGCGTTGGCGCGAACATTAAAGCCGATAATCGGTGCGCCAGAGGCATCAGCCAATGTGACATCCGATTCCGTGATGGCACCAACGCCGGAATGCAAGATGCGAACGCGCACCTCATCATTRCCGACTTTTTCCATGGCTTKCACGATGGCTTCTGCGGAACCTTGAACATCTGCTTTGATCAAAATGGGTAACTCGGACACATCTTTATCAGCTTTGGCTTTGGCYAATAGCTGGTCAAGTGTRGTACCTGCMCCCACGGCGGCTTTGTTGTCTTTGTTAACCTGGGCGCGGTAATCAGCAATTTCGCGGGCTTCGGCTTCGGATGAAACCACGTTCAGTACATCACCCGCTTCAGGTGTGCCGTTCAGGCCCAGAACCTCTACAGGTACAGATGGCCCAGCTTCTTTTACATGCTCGCCTTTATCGTTGATCAGTGCGCGTACCTTGCCCCATTGTTCGCCAACAACAAAGATGTCTTTGTGGCGCAATGTACCGGCTTCGATCAACACAGTGGCAACAGGGCCGCGACCGGTATCAAGCTTGGCTTCAATCACAGCGGCTTGTGCTGGGCGATCAGGGTTGGCTTTCAGTTCAAGCAGTTCGGATTGCAGTGAAATTGCTTCCAGCAATTTATCAAGACCCATGCCTGTAAGCGCAGATATTTCAACGTCTTGCACTTCACCAGACATGGCTTCAACCACGACTGAGTGTTGCAACAGTTCAGTGCGTACCCGTGTCGGGTCTGCCCCGTCCACATCCATTTTATTGATCGCAATGATCAAAGGTACGTCTGCAGCCTTTGCATGCGCAATCGCTTCAATGGTTTGGGGCATAACGCCGTCATTGGCTGCAACGACCAGAACCACAATATCGGTTACTTGCGCACCGCGTGCACGCATGGATGTAAAGGCCGCGTGACCGGGCGTATCTAGAAAGCTTAGAACCGTGCCGTCGTCGGTTGTAATCTGATAGGCACCGATATGCTGGGTAATGCCACCCGCTTCGCCTGAAACAACATTGGTTTTGCGCAATTTATCCAGAACAGAGGTTTTGCCGTGGTCAACGTGGCCCATGATGGTGATCACAGGGGCGCGTGGTTTCAGGTCTTTTTCATCATCTTCAATGGCTTTAATGGCATCTTCAACATCAGCGTCGGATACGCGCACAACTTTGTGGCCAAACTCTTCGATGACTAATTCTGCGGTATCTGCATCAATCACCTGATTTTGTGTCGCCATGATACCATTGTTCATCAGGATTTTTACAACGGCTGCAACTTTTTCAGCCATACGGTTTGCAAGCTCTGCAACAGTAATCGCTTCGGGCAGTTGAACATCGCGGATAATTTTTTCGCGCTCAACATCACCACCCATCATTTGGCGGCGTTGGCGTTCTTGTTTACGCTTCATTGCGGCCATAGATTTCTGGCGTCCATCACCCCCGCGCAAGGCTTGGTTGATGGTTAACTTGCCAGAACTGCGACGATCACCTGCGCCACCTTTAGTTTGCTTTTCGCGGCGTGGTTTTTCAACACGTTTTGCAACGGGTGATTTTGCAGCAGGGCGGGTTACATCAGGATCGGCTGCAGGCGCAGAGGCCGCAGGTACTGCGTTTGGATCAACGACAGCGGCAGGGGCTGGAGCTTTTGCAGCTTCTTCTTTGGCGCGCTTACGTTCTTCACGTTCTTTTTCTTCACGTTCTTTTGCATCACGTTCGCGGCGGCGTTCTTCACGCTCTGCTTCGCGTGCACGCTCTGTTTCAATCTCACGCGCTTTGCGTTCATTTTCTTGACCGGCAGCGGCCATAAGTGCTTTTCTGCGACGATCCATTTCTGAATTGGAAACACCACCCGCTGGTTTTGCGCCAGTGCGTACGCCCGTAGGCCTAGCCCCCGGTTTACCCGGAACAAAAACGCGTTTGCGTTTCTTTTCAACCACGACCGATTTTGAACGTCCGTGTGAAAAACTTTGGCGCACAACACCTGAACCACCCCTTAGACCCAGTGGTTTTGGTTTGCCGTCGTTATTGTTTTCGTCGCTCATTCGTAATTAACCTTTCGCAGCCGGCTTTGATCCGGCAGTTTTAGACGGGTTGGCATCGCATTTTTCACGAAATCCAGCCAGTCGATTGGCTTCTAATAGGATGCGCGCCGAGAGTCCACCTTTGGACACTGCCGCGTGTATCACATTTTCCCGCCCGAATGCCAAACCCAATTCTTGTGCTGTAAGCCAAGAAATATAGGAATTTGCAACCGCAGAGGGCCGTATTTTCTGTTTTTGTGGCACAGAGCCATCTTGGGCCTGAATAAGGATGTACCAACGTTCTGATATCATCGCCGATTTGGTCTTTTCAAAGCCGCAAATTGCGTGTCCGCTTTTACGTGCCATAGACAGTAAATCTATTGCACGTTTGGTAATAAGGCGTTCGGTCAATGCCACCAAATCATCGGGGATATTGGCCTTTTGTTTGGCGGCTTTTGAAAACAGACCTTGATCTATGGCCTTGGTTAAAGCGGCTTTATTGGCACTTACCCACATACCGCGCCCCGGCAGACGCTCTGAAACATCAGGCGTTACCACATCATCAGGCCCCAATACGAAGCGTATCAGGTCTGTTGTTGGCAAAGTGTCTTTGGTCGCTATGCAGCGACGTTCAACCACTTCAGTCCGATTTGTTCGACCACCACGTCCCACGGGCAAGCACCAAAACCTGACGCATCAGGTTTCGGATTCCTCGTCAGTTTCGGCGTTGGCTTCTTCTTCGGCTGCGGCATCTTGCGCCAGCTGTTCTTCGGTTACCCAACCCAGTTGCACACGTGCGGTCATGATTAGTTCCTGCGCTTCGGCAAGCCCCATGTCAAATTTTTCCAGCAGGCCTTCATCCTTCACGCGTTGGCCGTCTACTGTTGTATAACCGCCAGCCAGTTCCCAATCCGCACATGTTGCGAAATCGTCGATGGTTTTGACGCCGTCTTTGGCAAGGGCCACCAGCATTTGGGGTGACAGGCCGCCAAAATCGATCAGGCTTTGTTCTAGACCCAGTGCTTTTGCTTCTTCCAGTGCTTTTGCGTTGATCTCTTCCAGGCTTTCACGCGCACGCGCTTGCAGCTCGTCCGCTGTGGTTTGGTCGAAACCGTCGATGACCAGCAGTTCGTCAATTTCAACGTAAGCAACTTCTTCCAGTGTGGCAAAGCCTTCGGATACCAGCAGTTGTGCCACAACTTCATCAACGTTCATGGTGTCCATGAACAATTTAGAACGTATTGCAAACTCTGCTTGCCGGCGTTGTGTTTCTTCGGCTTCGGTCATGATATCAATATCAAGGCCGGTCAGTTGTGATGCAAGACGCACGTTTTGGCCACGACGGCCAATGGCCAGTGACAGTTGTTCTTCGGGCACCACAACTTCGATACGTTCGGCTTCTTCGTCCAGAACCACTTTGGAAACCTCAGCGGGTTGCAAAGCGTTAACCAAGAAGGTCGGCGCGTCTTCATTCCAGGGAATGATGTCGATTTTCTCGCCGCCCAGTTCGTTTACCACGGCCTGCACACGTGAGCCACGCATACCGACACAGGCACCAACCGGATCAATCGAACTGTCGTAGGAAACCACACCGATTTTAGCGCGAGAACCCGGGTCACGGGCAACGGCTTTGATCTCGATAATGCCATCATAAATTTCAGGCACTTCCATTTTAAACAGCTCGGCCATGAATTCAGGGGCAGTACGAGACAAGAATATTTGTGGCCCGCGCATTTCAGAACGCACTTCTTTGATATAGGCGCGCACACGATCACCGTTGCGGTACATTTCACGGTTGATCAGCTGATCACGGCGCAACACGGCCTCACCACGGCCCACGTCAACAATGACGTTGCCATATTCAGTGCGCTTGACCAAACCATTGATGATCTCGCCTTCGCGGTCTTTAAATTCAGAGTACTGACGTTCACGCTCTGCTTCGCGGACCTTTTGCAAGATAACCTGTTTGGCGGATTGTGCGGCAATACGGCCAAAATCCATCGGTGGCAGCAGATCAATAATCAAGGAACCCACTTCAGGGTTTTCAATATGCGCCTTGGCTTCTTCTACAGTCATTTCGGTGGACAGGTTTTCAACCTCTTCCACAACTTCACGCACCCGCGTCATTGTCAGTTCACCTGACTTGCGGTCGATATGGGCGCGAATATCCAACTCTGCACCAAAACGGGACTTGGCCGCTTTCGCCATGCTTTCTTCCATCGCCTGAATAACCAGATCCGGGTCGATCATTTTTTCACGCGCAACGGCTTCTGCGATTTGCAACAGTTCCAGACGGTTTGCTGTGGTAATTGCCATGGGTTCAGTCCTTTTCGGTTTGAATTTCGTCGAACGCGCCTTCATCAAAGCCATCGTCTTTGCGGGCCTTTAATGTGTGGGCGATCAGTTCATCTGTTAAAACCAGCTTGGCATCTTCAAGCCAGTCGAATTGCAGGCCGATAATTCCTTCTGGAATTTCAATCAGCACTTCGTCATTTTCGACACCGCGCAATTCGCCCTTAAAGCGTTTGCGCCCGTCGATCAATTGAGAGGTTTCGATCTTGGCTTCATAGCCTTGCCACGCTTCGAAATCTTTCAATCGTGTCAGCGGGCGGTCAATGCCGGGGCTGGAAACTTCTAACGCGTAGTCACCTTCAATCGGGTCTTCTACGTCCAGTATGGCCCCGACTTCAGTGGAAATGCGGGCGCAATCGTCAACTTCTATGCCGCCATCAGGCTTTTCCGCCATGATCTGCAATATGGTGCGTTTACCGGACATCAGGCGAATGCGCACAAGTTCACACCCCAGGTCTTCAACCACGGGGCGCACAATTTCTGCCATGCGTTTATCTATCGCTGTTCTTGCTATCAGGTCTGACAACATAATCTCCAAGCACAAAAAAACGGGCAGCTGCCCGTCGAGAATTTCCGATGGAAGTCTGGGGGTGGAAGCCAGTCTTTCCGCTGTTAAGGGGGATATAGGCTGAGTATGGTTTGGATGCAAGAAGATTCGGCATTATAAAATGCCGAGTAAATTCACCCGCGCGATTGTCGGTATCATAGTTCTGTGTGCAAAGAAATAGATTACACTAAGAGTGCCTTTCGGCACTCTGCAGTTGATTATTTACTTGGCTTGGTTGGTGGTTTCGGCTTTGGTGGCGGAGAGGGTCTATTTATTGCGCCGTCTTTGACTATGCCACGGGTCGGAGGTGGTGCTGGTTTTATTGCCATAAAGATACCTATATATACTACTTCAGGATTATAAATGTGTGATAATGATAAACTTAAAATACTAGAAGAAGCAATACGCCATACTGAAATACGCTTGGAAGATTTTTTGAAGCTTGGCCTTGCTGCAGATCAAAGAGCCATGACATTTGCGAGCTTATCGATGGCTATAGCAGCAATTCTAGCTAGTTCTGCAGGTGGAACCACTTCACCTTTCATAATTTATGCCGGGTCAATATCTATAGTATTGGGGTCAGCATTATCAATGTGGTCGGCGAAGCCAAAAACATTTGAAGTTCGCGGTCATAGATATGAAGATTGGGAGGATCATATAACGAACTCAGATACATATGAGGATGTACTTAAATCACAAGCAAAAGAAAATGATGACAGACTGAAGGATAATCTACAATCTTTAAAAGAATCCGGTCAAATTTTTACTTTTTCATTGGTATGGACAGTTCTATCGACCCTAATGACCATGACT
Organism: Amylibacter sp.; assembly: GCA_016764475.1. Classification (GTDB taxonomy): domain Bacteria; phylum Pseudomonadota; class Alphaproteobacteria; order Rhodobacterales; family Rhodobacteraceae; genus Amylibacter. The sequence continues at coordinate 36,573 of JAESRV010000090.1, read as the reverse complement.
TTGTTGCTTGGTTTCAGTGCAGTTGAAAATATAAACTGATTTTCAACATCAAATCACAGGCCAGCGCGCCTTGTTACTACCCTTATGTTGCTTTGCTTTGTTTTTCAAAGACAGGTAATGCAGCCTGACAAAGCCCCGCGGCAACCATCAAAGCATAATATGGCCGTGTGCCTGTTTACAAGGACAGGGCAAATATGACGTTCGCACTGCGATCAACGAACTGCTTTTCCTAATTTCAGCCATCCCAACGTTTTTATCATTATCAGAACCAATATAAGGACCATTGCTATACTTGTGGAGATTGATTTTATTAAAGTGAACATGCTGGATTTGGCGATCATCTTGTCGCTCAAACGCTCTGTACCAGCCATTAACATGTCGTATATCGACGCATTTTCAAAATAGTCAGCCCCAGCACCAAGAATTGCACAGGTGAAAATGATGTAACCAAGCCAGCGAAACCGACCGCGACTCATTCCTAGCCCCCCAAAACCAAGTACCATTGCCAATAATCCGGGATAAAATGTATCAAGCCATAGCTGCGTGCCAAGATAAAATTCTTTCCCATCCGGACTCAGGTTCGCAATAAATTCCCGGGCTTCGCTAGATGAGTAACCTCCGGGCCGCATATCAAATGGAACAAGCCCTGCGGTCTGGCTTGAAATCATTGGCAGCGACCATATAACCATCACCAAGTAAAAACCCAGCGTCACAATAAAAAGCAACCAATACAGTTTCCATTTTCTGGTCATATCAACCACCTTGTTTAGCCTCACTTTTAAAAGTGGAGTGTCTTGTCCTGTTTGCTGTTGCAGTTTAGCTCGCCAATCAAGCCTTCTGCGCGATTATGTCATGCGACTGTGGGTGGTGTGATGGGCTGGAAGGATGCAAACCTGCTGTACGCCGACACTTCACTATCAAATGATAGGACGATGCGCCTTGTTACTACCTTTGTGTTGCTTTGCTTTGTTTTTCAAAGACAGGTAATGCGGCTTGCTTTTCGCTTTTTCCGCGACAAGCTGTTTCATGGTTTTCTTTGGCGATGCTTTATCGTCTTTTTTATCGGTCATTTTGGGGACATCCTAAAATCTGTTGGGGCAAGTGTGTGTACGGCTACTTGGGCAATAAAAGGCGGTCGACATCACTTTTTGTCGCGCGCGGCCTTCTCTTCTTTGGTCAGCACGTTGTTCCAAACATTTTTGCTGATGCCCAACTCTGGGCGCATGGGTTTGGTTTTGCCAACGCTGATTTTTCCGCCTTTATCCAGGAATTCCTGAATAAGCGCATCATCTGTGTTTTCGTTAGGGACATATTTCATGAAAACAGCCTACCGCTTACGCGCAGCGCAAGCAACAGGTAGTTGCGCAACGGGTTGTGATATGTGAAGTTCCACCCCTCATCGCCAAAGGAAAACACCACATGATAGTCTATGGATTGGAAACCTGCGCAATATGTTCAAAAGCCTGCAAGGCGTTAGCGGCGGCAGGCAAAGACGTTGATTTCCGCGATGTCCGCGCTGACCCCCTGAATGAGGCCGAATTGGCCGAACTGATCGCTGAATTTGGCGATCGTCTGGTAGATCGCACAACCAATGATTACCGCGCACTGAACACCTGGCTGAAAAATTCAGAGGCCGAGGCGCAAATTGCAGCCAAACCCAAAGTAATGGCCCGCCCGGTGATACGCGATGGGGATGCCTTTTATCTAGGCTGGGATGACGCGGTTCAGGAAGCTTTGTGTTCGGGTTGATTTGTTACAGGTATGCTTTGGATAACCGATGGTTAAAGGAAGCGAACAAGAGCAAAGGGAAAACCCTAATTACTTCAATTCTGCATTTACCCTTTCAAGAAACTTGAACATAGCCCCATATATCTTATGCCAATTGCGCGCACCCCGAATTGAATGCCCTTGGCCTTCAATAATTAAAAGCTCATGATCTTTATTTGCAATACGTAACTTTTCTGCAAACGACATAGAATGTAGAACTGTGATCCTCTCGTCATTGCGCCCATGGTATAAAAAGATTGGTGCCTTGATGTTATTCATATGAGAAGTTGCCGACAAATACGATAAATACTCTCGTTCCGTGTCTAGATTTCCAAATTCTTTATTAAACCAACCCCGAATATTTGTTTTACCTTCAGGTACATCATCAGCCATTTGTAAAATGTCATAAATCCCGGCACCTGCTAATGCGAAGCCAAACTCAAAATGCTCTGGCCCGGGATATGACAAAGTGCGTACAGCAGCCCAACCGCCATGACTATACCCCATAGTACCAATCCGACGACTATCAGCAAATTTGTATTTTGATTGCAGATATCTTGCACCTGCAATCACATCACGTATAGGAGCATCTGCCTTTATACCGTTATTTGAACTTTCGAATGCCGAACCAAACCGACTGTCGCCACGCACAACAGGACTGAGTGTCGTAATCCCTACTTGGCAAAAACTGTGAAACGCGGGTGTAAATGAATTTTGACCACCGTAAAATGCCTCGATGACGTATAATCTATCGTCAGCCGCAATAGGATTACGGGGTTCATACAGATATGCATCAATATCATACTTGATTTCAAAACCACCGATATGATCTACACTTTTGTAAGTTACACGGCTGACCTTACATTGTGCCAGTTGATCATTTAGCTGTGTTAACCCTTTGATGAAATCATTACGTTGAATACGCCCTGCCTGATCAACATCGATCTTTTCATAATCAATTATTGTATTCGTGGATTCTTTGTAAAGAAATACAGTGCCATCTTCGGCATGTACAAACCCTGCATTCATATCAACCACAAAGCCATCAGTTTTCACCAATTGGTTTTTTGCAAGATGGAATGCCTCAAAAGTGGTTTCCGAAACACCCTTTGTAATTGCATAAAGATACGTCTGTTCCCCAATTTCCATGGCACCAATACGAAACCTATTCTGAAATAAATGCAGCGATATATCGGAACCACTTACAATATCATAAATGCGTAATTCCCTGCCGGCTTTATGTAAGAATTTATTTTCATCAGCCCAAGTAGCAACGACACCACTACTACCGGTAAGTCTTGTGACATCGCCTGATAATCTGTCATATCTATAAATCCATCGGTTGGTGCGTGAACCGCCTTTTTGCGCTGTGAAAATAATATTCTTATCGTTTATACGCAGTGATCCCCACCCGTTCAATTTTGCAGGTATTTTATGATCACTGTCACAAAATAGTTTTTGTGTTGATGTCGTTCCATTGTTCGCAATGGTCAAAAGCTCAAGGCATCCTTCATCATTATCCGACGATCCATAGCGACTGGTATAGACAACAGTTCTCTGGTCTGCTGATTGCGCAAAGGAATAGATAAAATCTGCATCCGTTAGTTTAACGGCTTTTGGGCTTTGTTCAGAAAACAGCCATAAATTTAGATTTTCTCTTTTTTCTTCGTCGGCCATAACAATGAGCGCATCCAAAACCTCATTATATTCCTGACCCTCAAAATTTATGTCATCAATATTAACATCTGATACCTGTTTGGCGTTCTCGGTATCTATATCAAACAACCCATCACCGTCCCAAGGTTGAACATACAAATATGATCCACCTGTCAATTCGTCTTTTGTATAGTAAATCTTCTTATTCTTTTTACTGATCGTTTTAATATTGTAAGGAACGGTAAAATAATAAGGTGCTAAATCAACGTCTCGGTCTCCGTACTTGATGATAAGAGGTTCCGCATATGCTGGTTTAAGCGACAACAATATTAAGGTAAGAAATATTAGTTTATAAAATTGCATTGATTTCTCCAAATGTCTCAATCAAGAGTAATAATCTATTCATCCTGTATAATTCTAGGGTAGCAATTACTTAATCCTAGTAGTATTTCGATCCGTGAATTCGCAACGTTAACACTTAAAGCCAGTTATTTCAATCAGTTGACCATATGTCCCAGTCGGGACATTCTAAGCTGTGTCCAGATACGTCCGATATTCAAACGCGCTGACCTCGCCCGCGAAACGTTCCAATTCCTGCCGTTTGGCCTTTAAATATATGCTGCACAATATCGGCGCGAATATATCGTCCAGCCCTGTTGAGGCCTCGAATGTATCCAAAGCATCCCCCCAACCTGTCGGCAGCTTTGGCAAGCCGGCGGTGAAAGCATCCCCCGCCGTGGCAGGTGCCGGCATCACCCCATTATCCATACCCTTAAGGGCTGCCCCCAAGATGGCGGCCAGAACCAGATAAGCGTTGGCATCCGCCCCCGCCACACGGTGTTCAATGCGCCGTGCTACATCCGGCCCGCCCGGAATGCGGATGGCCGTGGTACGGTTTTCATASCCCCASCCCACYGTGCAWGGSGCGTGGCTRTTKGGGGCRTAKCGGCGGTATGAATTATAATGCGGGGCGAAGATGGCCATTGAKGCGGGCATYWKRTCMAGACAGCCWGCAACCGCRTGRTGCAAAATAGGCCCGCCTTCTTCTGTGCCRTTRGCAAAGATRTTWTTGCCGTCTTTATCMAGAATRGAAAAATGCACATGCAGRCCGTTRCCAGGSCKRTCRCCAAAKGGYTTGGCCATRAAAGTYGCTGMCAAKCCYTGRKCRCGGGCAACRGAYCGTACGATKCGTTTRAAGAACATCGCATCATCKGCGGCGCGCAGGGGGTCAGGYACGTGRTTRAGGTTRATCTCRAACTGGCCAGTGCCTGCTTCGGAAATAGCGGCATCGGCAGAAACRCCCCATGCATCGCATTCTGCATAAACGGCGTTTAGRAACGGCTCGTGTAAATCAAGCGTGTCTAAGGATTCTATTAGCGGGAAGTCTTGTTTGATCGGGGCGGTCTGTGCGGTGCCATAAATAGAATTGGGGTCTGTCAGGTAAAATTCCAATTCGGTTGCAACAACAACGGTCAGGCCGCGTGCCTTATACTGATCGACAATCCGGGCAAGTGCTTGGCGTGGGTCACCCAGAAACGGGGTTTTGTCTTCTTGTAAGAATGTACAGGGTATCAAGACTGTCGGTTCTATTGTGGTGGATAATTTCAATGGGCCGCGACCTGTTGGTATGCAATAGCCGTCACTGTCACCGGATGCAAAAACCAGTTCACTGCTTGGGATGTCACCACCCCAAATATCAACACCTGTAATAGATAGGGGCAAACGAAACCCGTCTTTTAGGATGGTATCAAGTTTTTTGGCGGGCATACGTTTGCCGCGCATCTGGCCGTTAAGATCAAAAACGCCAACTTGGACGTTCGGGGCTTTAGAAGTGTTTGTCATGATTCGGGCCTTGGAAACGATTCTTCGATAATTTGATCAAATTATGAGGTAAGGTCAATCTGAGATGGCCAAAATACCTGTTTTCAGTAAAATTTAGGAAAATAGTACAATAATTAATTGAAATTCATAAGAAAGTGACCCCAAAAACAGTTTGTTTCCCAATTGTTGACAAAATTGGATGTCAGATAATGCCTTAGTAACTTGTATGAATTTAGTAATGAGGATTGTCAGTATGGACAGACTAATGGAAATGGAAGCCTTTGCGAAGGTTGTAGATAACGGTGGCTTTACCGATGCTGCCAAAAAACTGGGCATGTCAAAATCCGCAGTATCAAAACACGTCTCATCCTTAGAAGCACGTCTTGGTGCGCGTTTGCTAAATCGTACAACCCGCCGTGTTAGCCCAACCGAAATCGGCCTAGCCTATTACGACAAAGCCAAACAAGTTCTTGTAGACGCGATTGAGGCGGACGCCATGGTGTCATCCATGCAAATCGCCCCGCGCGGTTCGCTTCGTCTAGGTGCCTCACCTGATTTTGGCGGTAATCATTTATCGGGTGCATTGGGTGACTTTCTGGGCCGCTACCCTGATGTTTCTGTGGATATGGTTTTAAGCAATCGTAATCTTGACCCTGTTGCAGGCAGTTTCGATTTGGTTATTCGCGTGGGTCAGCAACAAGACAGTAGCATTATGGCCAAAAAGCTGGCTACAACCCGTATGCAAATGATCGGTTCACCAGCTTATTTTGAAAAGCATGGAATGCCGACTAGAATTGATGATCTTAATCAACACAGCCTGTTGCATTATTCTAACCAGCCTTCGGGCAGTGTTTGGAAATTGCAATCACCCACAGGTGAAAAGCGGGTTATTCGTGCCAGTGGTAATCTGACAGCAAATGATGGGCATTCTTTATTGCAAGCCGCTGAAGCGGGTCTTGGTATCGCTTACCTGCCGTGTTTCTTGTATCACGATGCACTTGCAAGCGGTCGTTTGATCTCGGTTTTGGCAGAGCTGCCTGAACAGTCGCAAGATATTTATGCAATGTATCCGCATGGGCAATATACCCAGCCGAAATTGCGCGCTTTTCTGGATTTTCTGGCAGAGCATTTTAAAGGCAAAGGTATGGGTGTCTGGTAAACTCCAGGCTTTGGTTTAATCCAAAGCTTTAAGGCGGTAGTGATAAGCTGCCGCCTTTTCCATGCCTAGATTCTCATACAAGGTTCGTGCGGGAATGTTTGCCCGAACCGTTAAGATGGCTATCCATGTACATTCTTGATCTTTGGCCCATTCAAAGGCTTTATACATCATAGCGTTTGCCACGCCTTTGCGGCGGTGGTTTGAAGCAACTTCAACCGCGTGTATCATTGCAATGTTGTTATGAGTGGCTGCAAAGGCAACACCCATGCCGTCAGCTGACAATATAGTTTTAGGCCCCTTAACACGGGCCATAACATTCAAACGCCCTTGATCAATTCCGCCTGCTGCCCAGATATTTTTGGCATTTGTATCGGGTGTGTTCAAGGTGTGAACCGTTTGCATTTTATGGAGCGGGTTTTTTAACAATTCAGCGGTGGGGGCGATGAGTATGACCACAGGATCCACAACCTTATAGCCCAAGTCCTGTAATTCGGTATCCAACGCAGTATTCGTGTTGCGGATCATAAACAAAGGTAGCTGCCCAAGGGACGCCATCTTATCAACGGCAGAGCTGATTTTGTGGTTTTGTGTATCAATTAGGGGCGTTGCGGCAGAAACCCTTTGACCGCCCCCTGCCCCTTCACGGATTATCCAACCATCATGGGTGTGTAATGCAAGGGGTGCCCATGTGGCGTCAAGGGCATCAAACAGATCGGTTTGGCTGGGATGTTGCATTGGGTTTCAGGTATCCGTAAAAGCTTTACGAATTATTGCTGTAACATCAGCAAGACGTTTAGGATCGGGTGAGCGTACTACCAGATTACAGCCGAACTGGCCGCCCTCGTAATAAGGGTAAGAACCAATAGAGGTATCGGGGTTATCATCGGCAATACCGCCTAGAACCTTGGCAATATCGCCCTCTTTGCGTTTCACATTTACGGTTTCGGACAAAAGTTTTTTGCCGGTTTTCAATTTCGGTAACAGCCCCGCCAGCATCGCTTTAAAGATCAAAGGCACGCCGGCCATGACATGTACATTTTCCATCGAAAATCCGGGTGCTTTGGAAACCGGGTTATCAATTAAAACCGCCCCGTCTGGAATGCGGGCCATGCGCAAACGTGCCTCGGTCAGCTCGACTTCGGGGTTTTCATAATTTTGCGCCAAAGCCGCGCGGGCATCTTCACGCACATCAATCGGCACACCGAACGCCTTGGCGATACAATCCGCCGTAATATCATCATGAGTTGGCCCGATACCGCCGCTGGAAAATACGTTGGTGTATTTCATCCGTAAATCATTTATCGCGCGCATGATCTGCTCTTCGTTATCGGACACAACGCGCACTTCTTTCAGATCAATCCCCAACAGGGTCAGTTGCCTAGCCAGATAGTTTGAATTGGTATCTTGGGTGCGCCCTGACAGGATTTCATCCCCGATCACGACCATTGCAGCTGTTGGATTGTGCATCTGACTTGTCCTTCTCCGGTGGGGCGCATAGGTTTCGAATATGAAATTCGATAAACCGCTGATACCCGCAACACTTATCCGTAGATATAAACGTTTTTTGGCTGACGTCACGCTAAAGGATGGACGACAAGTGACAGCCCATGTGGCCAACCCCGGATCAATGCTGGGAATGAAGCATGAAGGGCTGCGGGTTTGGCTGGAACCAAACGATGATCCCAAGCGAAAACTGAAGTATTCTTGGAAGCTGGCAGAGCTGGAAAACGGCATATTGGTGGGTGTTGACACAAGTCTGCCAAACAAGATTGTGCGTGAGGCTTTAAAGGATGGGCTTGCTGCCGATCTGGGCTATTCGCATATCCGCCCTGAAGTTAAATATGGTGAAAATTCACGTGTGGATTTTTTGCTGACGGGTGAAGGTAGGCCTGATTGTTATCTGGAGGTTAAAAGCGTGACCCTTTCGCGTATGGCCGGATTGGGGGAATTTCCCGATAGTGTTACCAAACGCGGGGCGAAGCATATGGCGGAATTGGCGCATATGGTGGCGCAGGGCCATCGCGCGATTTTGTTGTATCTGGTGCAGCGCACTGACATTAACAGCTTTGCTGTGGCAGGCGATATTGACCCTGAATATTTGAACGCGGTTACAAAAGCCAAAGCCGCAGGGGTAGAGGTTTTATGCTATGGCACTGAAATGACAACCAAAGACATTTCATTGGCAGAACGCATAACGTGATCTTGGCTCTGGTCAGCACTGTAAAATGGGACTATTTAGCAATAAATTACATGTAAGCGGAGCATTCTTTTGGAAAGTACAAAGAAACCACGGTTGAACGCAGACGGTATTACCATCCATTCAAAGGAAGATTTTGAAGGCATGCGTCGCGCCGGTCGACTGGCTGCTGAAATTCTGGATATGATCGGGCCACATGTGGTGCCCGGTGTTACAACCGAACATCTGGATCAGTTGTGCCATGATTTTATGATTGCCAATAATTCAGTGCCTGCCACTTTGGGCTACCGCGGTTATCCGAAATCCAGCTGTATTTCGATCAACCATGTGGTTTGCCATGGTATTCCGTCTGATAAAAAGTTGAAAGACGGTGATATTCTGAATATTGATGTGACCTGTATTCTGGACGGCTGGTTTGGCGATAATTCACGGATGTATGTGGCAGGCAAGCTGTCACGCAAAGCCGAGCGTTTGATACAAGTGACCCACGACAGTTTGATGCTGGGCATTGATCAGGTGAAGCCGGGCAATACTTTTGGTGATATCGGGGCTGCCATTCAGAAATACGCCGAAGCGCAACGCTGCTCTGTTGTGCGCGATTTTTGCGGTCATGGGTTGGGCCGCGTGTTTCATGCGCCGCCCAATGTTTTGCATTATGGTGATTGGGGTACAGGCAATGTGCTGGAAGAAGGCATGTTTTTTACCATTGAGCCGATGATCAATCTGGGCAAACCGCACACTAAAATTCTGGCGGATGATTGGACAGCTGTGACCAAGGATAAATCGCTGACAGCGCAGTTTGAGCACTCAATCGGTGTGACGGCGGATGGCTGTGAGATTTTCACATTGTCGCCAAATGGTACGTTTCACCCGACTTATTAGCACCCATAAACCATAAGTTAACCAATACGGATAACTATGGGGCTTATGGCACCGAATCTAAGTAAATCCGAATTTGCAGAGGCCGCGATGCTGGGCTTCAGCCTGTCGCAGGCTGCGGTTATTGACCCCAAGCAGGTGGTTAACAGGCACCGTATGCAGCTACGTACACGGTTTTTAAAGGGTGGCGCACTGGCGGTTGCAGATTTTGAACTGTTGGAACTGATCATTTGCCGTGCAATTCCGCACCGCGATGTGCGGGATTTATGTAAGCTGCTGTTGCAGCAATTCGGATCATTTAACGGGGTGATCACGGCCTCTGATATCAACCTGCGCAAAATACGCGGGGTGGGGCAAAGTGTTATAAATGAACTGAAGGTGGTGCAGGCAGCGGCGCATAAAATGGCGCAAATGCAGGTTTTGGGCAAGGATGTTCTGACCACATGGGATCAGTTGATTGCCTATTGCAGATCAAGAATGGCGCATTTGGCGCAAGAAGAATTTCGGGCGTTGTTTCTGGATAGCAAAAATGTGTTGATTGCAGATGAATGCCTGCAATCTGGTATCGTGAACCATGTGCCAGTATACCCCCGCCAAATCGCCAAACGTGCGCTAGAACTGGATGCAAGTGCGGTTATTCTGGTTCATAATCACCCAAGCGGTGATCCAGAACCGTCGCCTGCGGATATTACAGTAACGCTGGAAGTGATTGATGCGTTGGCGACCCTATCAATCACAGTGCATGATCACGTGATTATCGGGGCCACAGGGGACATTAGCTTTAAAGCGCGCGGGCTGATTTAAAAGGCGCCTTTAACCCAAATCTCAACCCGGTTATTTGTGGCAATACCATTTGCTGTATCTTCACAAGCAAGGGGGGAGGCTTCACCGAATCCCAGCGTTTCAATTTGTAAATCAGCCAATAAGCCATCACTGTCAGCATTTTTGATAAGATCAGAAACCAGTTGTGCGGATACTTTTGAGGTGCGTTTATTTTCACGTGTACTACCTTCTGCCCCCGTAAAGCCCACGACCATAATGGTTTGATCAGCGAAATTTCCTAAAAACAATTCAGAGATCAGCGCATCAAAAGCTGCTTTGGATTGAATATCCAAAGTGGTTCCGTCTGTATTAAAACGAAAAACGGTAGACAGTTGGCGCGCGGTTTTAAGTGTTTTCAACATGGTACGAAATTCTGAGCTTGGTACAGATCTTGAGGTAGCAAGCAGGCTGTGAATAATGCGGTTACCTTGATTTTCCATGCTTGTTTCAGAAATTGACAGGCTGGGATAGCCTTGGCGTTCAATCAATGATCCTGCCTGACCGCCTGTTAGGTAGCTTAGAAATTCACGGGCAAAAATTGGTAATTCAGCTACATTTGCTTCCAGATAATGTTGGAAAGTAGCAGGATAACTACCCGTTGAAATGCTAAAGGAACTGGGGCGAACGCTTGCCCCGCAACTGCCTAAAACGGGTAAAAGGGTAGCGTTGCGACGGCTGGCGAAATTTATAAACCCAAGGCCATAAGGATCGTCTGCAACGACCTTTGCAAGTTCATTTAGATCATCAAACCGCTCGGTAGCCTTAACCTTTGAGATATCAAAGCCCATTATGTCGGCAGTTTTTGCCAGATCAGAAGTTTTTTGCGGCAGGTATAGGTTGATAGCTACATCTGGCCCGCCAAGTTTTTTCCAGTTGCTGATAGAGCCGGAAAGAACTGCGTGTATAGCCTCAAGCGAAATAGATTTTACCAGATTTGTATCAGAGGTAATGGCAACCAAAGCGTCAAGCGCAAGCGGTGTGATCTTAGTTTTACCGGCTTCACCGGGTAAGGCACTTGTTGTGCCGCTTTTAACAATTAGGGGGTTTTTCAGTTGATCGCCTGCACCTGATTGAACAGAGATGTCTGCAAAATCCTGGCCGTCTTTGGCGGAAATTAGTATGTTTGATTTTGTGTCGGATTTAATCTTGGTTTCAATCTTTGCATCAAGTGAAAAACTATAGCTTTCAAGAAGCGGCACCAGCAAAGTATCTATCACGGCTTGATTGCCTGTGATGGCAAACTTGGAAACCAGACTGCTAATGCTGGGGCAATCGCGGCCTTCACATGTGACGGTTCTGGCGTCGACCTCTAATTCACCCAGATCGGTTTCAATAGTGTAAACCCCGTTCTTATAGCCTTTAAACTTACCTATCAGCTCTACAGAACTGGATGTTGATTTTAATGTAATTTGCCCTGCCCAAGCGGTAGAGGAAAGAACTGCGCAAGCTAAAGTTAAGGGTAATAATCTGGATAAGAACATGTGATGTCGCCGATTAGTTTCTTTGTGCTACAATCAGGTCCCTGAGTATATTTTTCAATACAATTTTTCCTTTTTGGGCAGAACAGTTTGCAATTGGTATGTTCTTGCGACTAATTTGCGCCCCCAATACGGTTGAATAACGAACAGTATTTATCATAAGGGGCGTATTGCAACCGCGACTTTTGGTGTGAAGTACCACGTTGAAATCCACGAAAACACCTGTGAGGTTTTCAATACTGTAAATTTGAACAAATGCGCCGCTTTCCACATCTGTGTTGCCAAGCGTTGTAATATATCCACTGCCTTGCAGATAGGATTGCTTATAGGAACGCGTATTTTGTGCTGTGATCTGAGTGTTCTTTGAAGCTTTAATATAGCGTTCATCGACGTGAAGTTGCAGGTCAGCCTGCCCTACCCAGGCAATGCCCGATCGTTGCAACGAAGACAGATCTTTTGCAGGTGCGGAAATTGATTTTGATGCACCGTCAGCAAAGGAAACTTCTATGGTGGCAGGATCGGACAGAACTGGAATGATGATAGTGATCATACCCTTATCATCAAGGATTTCATTAAACCGCAGTCCGGCATGGGTGATTGTGATGATTTTATTCTTATGACAGGGTGCTATAACGGCCAACTGAACACGTGCGCCGCGCAAAGATTTTGCAGTCAGCTTCAGGGCGCAATCCATTTCGGCGGGGCTAATTTGCAACGTATTGTATATAGGTTGCGGCATTGTGACAGGCGCGATTTGTTCGGCGCGTACAAGTTCAAAATCGGTAATAGTGGTTTTTGCTGACGGCAAAGCCGTTGTAATACTGTCGGGCATTTGAATAGAACTGCGTTCGTGGGCTATGGGCTGTGCATCTGTTTGAACAGCTAGCCCTGTATCTGCTTTGGCGACTTGTGTTGTGTTGGCTTTTGAACCGAATAATTCATCGCCCTTATGCACAACTGTGCCAACGCCCAGTAATAATACGACGCCGGTTATAAAGGATATAGCTTTGTCATTTAATCGCACTGGCTACGCTCCATAATAGTTACTGAGTGCCATTATGCCAAAAAAGTTTGGGTATTAGTATCTATCAGGCTTTCTGAAGCCCCGTGTGAGGAGGATAAGACACAGGTTCTACAAATCGTGTGCAAGGGGGTGTTAAAAACTATATGTAGTTAGAAAACCCCTGGTTTTGCAGCATATTGCGCCATAATTCGGTCTAATTTGATTGGCGTAAGAAAATTTCCAAATATTTCCTTACGCATATGATCAGAATTTACCGTGGCAATGTTTGAACTTGTTACCGGACCCGCATGGGCAAGCCGCGTTGCGTGATGGGTTGCCCCAAGTTGATTGATCAGCTTCATCAAACCCGTCAATCGCATTTTCAGTTGCAGCCGGCAGTTGCCCTGCCGCTTGCATTTGGCGCTGTTCTTCTTCGGTTGGCATGCGAATACGTGATAGCTGTTTGGTAACGTCAACGCGCAACCCGTCCAGCAATTTTTCGAACAATTCAAAGCCTTCGGTTTTATATTCGTTCAACGGATCGCGCTGGGCGTAGCCGCGAAAGTTAACCACCTGACGCAGGTGTTCCAGTGTCACTAGATGCTCACGCCATTTGCCGTCAATGGTTTGCAAAAGCAGATGCTTTTCGATGTTGCGCATCGTTTCAGAACCGAACTGTTTTTCCTTATCGGCTGCAAGTGCGTCACCAGCTTCATACATATGTTCGCGGATTTGTTCGTCATCAACGCCTTCTTCTTCGGCCCATTCTTTTAGGGGTAACGCCATGTTCAGCAGTTCTTGGGTATTGGCATTCAACCCGTCAATATCCCATTGCTCTGCGTATGATTTTGCAGGAATGGCTTCATCGACAATATCGTCAATTACCTGATCGCGCATGTCTTTGACCACATCCGACAGATCGTCGGCTTCCATAATTTCGCGGCGCTGGTTGAAAATCACTTTACGTTGATCGTTCATCACGTCATCGAATTTCAGCAATTGTTTGCGGATGTCAAAGTTGCGGCCCTCTACTTTGGCCTGTGCGCGTTCCAGAGATTTGTTGACCCAAGGATGCACAATGCTTTCGCCTTCTTCCATGCCCAAAGTGCTAAGCACTTTTTCCAGACGTTCAGAACCGAATATGCGCATCAGATCGTCGTCAAGGGACAAGAAAAATGCGGAACGGCCTGGATCACCCTGACGGCCTGAGCGGCCCCGCAGTTGGTTATCAATGCGCCGGCTTTCGTGGCGCTCTGTTGCCAGAACAAACAGCCCACCTGCGGCAATGACTTTTACTTTGTCGGCGGAAATCTCTTTTTCCAGCTCTGCACGGATTTTCGCTTCATCGGCCTTTTCGCCCGTTTCTTCTAATGCTGCGGAAAGGCGCATCTCGAAGTTACCGCCTAACTGAATGTCGGTACCACGACCTGCCATGTTCGTGGCAATGGTTACCGCGCCCGTTGTGCCAGCATCAGCTACGATTGATGCTTCTTGTTCATGGAAACGTGCGTTTAGAACGTTATGCGGCACGCAACCTTCGGCCTTGATCAAGGCATCGATCTGATCTGCCTTTTCAAGCTCAACCTTTTTATCAGCGTCTTTTTTGTAACTTTCCGCACGTTTGCGGATATTGGCGGAAACAATGTTCAGGTATTCTTCATCCTTAAGAAAATCAGACAACATTTCAGATTTCTCAATCGAGGTTGTCCCTACCAGAACCGGCTGCCCTTTGATGTGTGACAGGGCAATTTCTTCTACAACAGCCCGAAATTTTTCATCTGCTGTGCGGTAAATCGCATCGTGTTCATCGGCGCGCATAATCGGTTTATTGGTCGGCACCTCTACAACACCAAGGCCATAAATCTCTGCAAATTCTTCGGCTTCGGTCAGGGCAGTTCCTGTCATGCCTGCCAGTTTTTCATAAAGACGGAAATAGTTTTGGAAAGTGACAGAAGCAAGTGTCACGTTTTCAGGCATAATGTTTACACCCTCTTTTGCCTCAATCGCTTGGTGCAGACCGTCAGACAGGCGGCGCCCTTTCATCATGCGACCGGTAAATTCATCAATCAGCATAACCTCGCCATCGCGTACGATGTAATCTTTTTCACGAGAAAACAGCACATGTGCGCGAAGTGCCTGATTAATGTGGTGAACCAGTGATGTGCTTTCAGGATCGTAAAGGGATGCGCCTTCTTCCAGCAACCCCATTTCCAGAAAGCGTTTTTCAACAAAGTCATTGCCTTCTTCAGACAGATTAGCACTGCGGCTTTTTTCGTCCAGATCGTAATGTTCTTTGGTCAATTCCGGGATCAATTTATCTATTGTGATGTAAAGTTCGGATCGGTCATCAGCGGGGCCGGAAATAATCAGCGGAGTTCGGGCCTCATCAATCAGGATCGAGTCTACCTCATCGACAATCGCAAAGTAGTGATCGCGCTGGTTGATTTGGGAAATGTCGCTTTGCATATTGTCACGCAGATAATCAAAGCCCAATTCATTGTTGGTGGCATAAGCCACGTCAGAACGGTAGGCTTCCTGTTTTGCGACAGGATCCATATCAGGCACAATAGCACCTGTAGTCAGCCCAAGAAATCCGTAAACCTGTGACATCCATTCGGCATCGCGACGTGCCAGATAATCGTTTACGGTCACAACATGCACACCGCGACCGGTCAAAGCGTTCAGATAGGCAGGCAGCGTGGCCACAAGGGTTTTACCCTCGCCTGTTTTCATTTCAGAGATATAACCCTGATGCAAAAATATACCGCCGATAAGTTGGGTATCAAAGGCGCGCAGACCCAATGTGCGCCATGCCGCTTCACGCACGTTTGCAAAGGCTTCGGGCAGCAGATCATCAAGCGATTCGCCGTCTTTGACGCGCTGTTTAAACTCTTCTGTTTTTTCTTTGATCTGATCGTCGCTCAGGGTCTGAAATTCAGGTTCCAGATCATTGATCTTTTTAACCAAAGGCTGAACCGCTTTGATTTTGCGTTCATTCGGGGTGCCAAAAACTTTTTTGACTATTGTATTCATGCCTAGCATGATGTCTCCAATTATCCAAAAGCCATGAAATCACGGCGTATTTTGACGTAAATTTGACAATACTTTTGTTCCATTCGCTTGTTGTTGCTGTGCTGACAGCTTATGTAGAGGCAAGCTAAACGGCATCAAGTAAATCACGCCAGTAAAGGCATGTAAGCGGGTGTATAGTCAGTGTCAACTTTGGCGCGGTAATTGGTCAATATAATTATTTTAATTGTGTTGATATAATAAGATTATAATGGAGATTATGAATGCGCTTAACAGGTAAATTTATGGCAACCACCGCAACTGTTCTGGCACTTTGTGCGCCCAGTTTTGCACAAGAAGCCCCTACAAAAGAAACAGTTCTTGCAACTGTAAATGGTACAGATATTACTTTGGGCCATGTGTTGGCTTTGGCCAACCGCCTGCCAGATCAGTATATGGGCGTTGAAGATAAGAACCTGTATGCGGGCATTGTGAATCAGTTGGTGCAGCAACAATTACTAAGTGATTTGATCAAAGAAGAAACTGCAGAACTTAAACTAGCTTCTGAAAATGACCGCCGCGCACTTTTTGCAACTGAAGCGGTTGAAGGTATTTATGACGAAGCCCTGACCGAAGAAGCGGTTAATCAACGTTATGCTGCAGTTTACCTGAGCGCAGAGCCTATTCCGGAATTCAGCACCAGCCACATTTTGGTTGAAACCGAAGAAGAAGCCAAAGCGATTGTAACACAGCTTTCGGATGGTGCAGATTTTGCAAAATTGGCAAAGGAAAAATCCACTGGCCCGTCTGGCCCTGGTGGCGGCAGTCTGGGTTGGGCCGGGAAAGGCAGCTTTGTGCCAGAATTTGAGGCAGCAATGATTGGTTTGGAAGTGGGCGCGGTATCGGCACCTGTTAAAACACAATTTGGTTGGCATGTTATCAAGCTGAATGAAACACGTAATAAACCTGCACCGAAATTGGATACTGTCCGCGATGAGATCGAAGACGGTTTGCGTACTGAAGCACTGGACAAAAGAATTTCTGAACTGGAAGCGGCAGGTAATGTTGAGCGTAAGGATCAGGATATTGACCCGTCGTTTGTTAAGAAATTCGAATTGCTGAAAGATTAACGGGAAAAGATATGGGCAAGTACAAGGCCAAAGTTAAGAAGCTAAAGAAGAAGCTTTCCAAGCTTAAAAAGCAGATCAAGGCTTCTGATGGTGCCAGTGTAGTTTCGCCGCTGGCACCCAAAGCCGGTTTTCCAGCATTACCCGTTATTGGCGGGGTGCGGTTTGCGGCGACACAAGCGGGTGTTAAATATGCAGGCCGCGATGATGTGATGCTTGTTGAAATTGCGGCCGGCAGTTCTGTGGCGGGGGTTTTCACCCGATCAGCTACCCGCTCGGCCCCGGTGTTGGATTGCCAAAGTAAGCTGAAACAGGCGATGCCTACGGATAAGCCTTTTGCGATATTGGTGAATTCGGGCAATGCCAACGCGTTTACCGGCGCAAAGGGCGATGCATCGGTTGATGCTATTTGCGGGGTGGTGGCTGATCAACTTGGCACAGATAAGGCTTACGTCTTTACCGCTTCAACGGGTGTTATTGGCGAACCTTTGCCGCATGACCGTATCACTGCGCAAATCACAAAATTGAAAACGGGCCTTAGCGCAGATCAAGCAGAGGCTGCTGCACGCGCGATTATGACTACAGACACATTTGCAAAAGGGGCTTATCGTGAAGTTATGATCGGCGGCAAACCCGTGCATATTGCAGGCTTTGCCAAGGGTTCTGGCATGATCGCGCCCGATATGGCAACGATGCTGGTTTATATCTTTACCGATGCCGCAGTTGAACAATCCACCTTGCAAGTGATGCTGTCTTCAATCAATGAAAGCACGTTTAATTCTATTACCGTGGACAGTGACACCTCTACATCCGACAGTTTAATGTTGGTGGCCACTGGTAAAAGTGGTGCGCCGTTAATTGCGGATATGAAAAGCGCGGATGCTAAAGATTTTACAGCCGCTTTGGGTGCTGTGATGCAAGAACTTTCCCATCTTGTTGTGAAAGACGGCGAAGGTGCTACGAAATTTGTGGCGGTGAATGTGACAGGGGCTGCATCGGATAAATCTGCACGCACCATTGCGCTGGCTATTGCCAATTCCCCACTGGTTAAAACCGCCCTTGCGGGGGAAGACCCGAACTGGGGCCGTGTGGTTATGGCCATTGGTAAATCGGGCGAGCCTGCGGATAGGGATAAGCTGTCAATTTCCTTTGGCGATATTCTGGTTGCTGAAAATGGCTGGGTTGCGGATAGTTATACCGAAGACGCGGGTGCTGATTATATGAAGAATGCGGAACTTTCCATTACCGTGGGCATCGGTGTTGGCGCGGGCACATCTACGGTTTGGACCTGTGATTTGACCCATCAATACATCACGATCAACGCAGACTACCGCTCATGAAAACGCTTCTGGTTTCTGCCGTTGCCCTGATTGATCCAGATGGGCGTGTTTTGTTGGCGCAGCGCCCTGAAGGTAAATCAATGGCGGGCCTGTGGGAGTTTCCGGGCGGTAAAATTGAAGCGGGTGAAACACCAGAGGCCGCATTGGTGCGCGAATTGCACGAAGAACTGGGTATTGAAACTTGGGCGAGTTGTCTGGCACCCTTAACTTTTGCCAGCCACAGTTATGATGATTTTCATTTGTTGATGCCGGTTTTTGCCTGTCGGAAATGGGATGGTATTGCATCGCCCAAGGAAGGCCAGAAACTGGCTTGGGTTCACGCGAAAGATTTGAAATCCTACCCGATGCCTGCCGCCGATATACCGCTTATATCTGTGCTAAGAGATTGGCTTTAAATACAAAATTAATAATAGTTAAAACTTCTTTTATTTTGCGGATGCTTGTGTATTTTATACGGTGTAAATGGTGTCTGAGTGTTGCTAAATAAATCACAACTATTTTGGGGATAGTTTACATGTATAAGACCATCATGATGGGCAGCTGTATTGCCGTACAAGGCTTGTTTCTGCGCGCTTTGGAAAACGGGAAAATTGCTATTAAAGTCGGCAGTAAAGAATTTATCGGCGTTCCTGTAGAATCGTATTCTAAACAAGCCTGATTAGACCCAGCCTGACAGCTCATTCTTTAGAATGTTTGCCAGCACATCTATATGAGCGTCGCTGTCGTTTAGACACGGGATATAAGTGAAGCTTTCGCCGCCCGCTGCCATAAAGCTGTCTTTGATCTCATCATTGATCTCTTCCAGTGTTTCCACGCAATCAGATGAAAATGCAGGTGCGATAACCGCGATGTTGGTTTTTCCTGCTTTTGCAAGACACGCCACCTCTTCAACCGTATAGGGCTGCACCCATTGTTCCGGCCCGAACTGGGACTGGAAGGTTGTCTTGATTTGGCTGTCATCCCAACCTAGTTCTTTTTGCAAAAGCTGCGTGGTTTTCCGGCACTGATAATAATACGGATCACCCTCGGTCACATAGCGCACGGGAACGCCGTGATAGGATGTGACCAGCAGATCAGGCTTTTTATTCAGCTTGGCGTAAGCGGTGCGCACGGATGCAGCCAAAGCTTTGATATAATCAGGGCGATCATAATAAGCGGGAACCGTGCGGATATAGGGCTGCCAGTTCATGTCCATCAAAGTACGAAAAACCTCATCGTTGGCAGTGGCCGTCGTGGGTGCGGAATATTGTGGGTAAAGCGGGAAAAATACGATGCGATCAACGCCTTGAGCTTTCATCTTTTCAATCACGCTTTTGGTGGACGGATTGCCGTAGCGCATACAAAAATCAACGATCACATCATCGCCGAATTCCTGCGCCATAATCGCTGCGATTTTTTCGCTTTGGGCGCGGGTAACGGTCAGTAGCGGGCTTTCATCTTTTTCCGTGTTCCAGATACTGCGGTAAGCGGCCCCTGATTTGGATGGGCGCACGGTCAGGATAATGGCCTGCAAAATCGGTTGCCACTTCCAGCGCGGATAATCAATGACCCGCTTATCAGACAGGAACTGATTTAAATAACGACGCATCGACCAGTAATCAGTGGCGTCAGGTGTGCCAAGGTTAGCGATCAAAACGCCAGTTTTTACAGGCTTATCCAGTGGATTATCGTCGGGCATATTTGTCATAGCTTGGTGTTACCTTGCTTTATTTATCTGCGTTATATTCCGTTGTTCCCAGCGCATCCGCAAGGCTTTGTTGTGCAGAACCGGGGCGCAGTGGCTTTTGCTGATCCTCAGAGGGTGCCCAACCGGTCAGGAACACAAATTCAAAAGTAGCCCCGATACGCCCGGATGATTTGGTATAGTTTGAACTGTAAACCTCTGCGGCCATCGCCAGTGTTTCACGCTTTAAAACCCTGCGCCGCCCGCAAAGCGCATTGGCTTCACCCATATTGCGCAGATCGTTCATCAGATGAATGGGCGTGTCATATTCAACGTTTAATGTGATGCTGTCTGCCACAGGCAGCGCAAACCCTGCGCGTTGTAATAGCCCGCCTAAATCCCTGATCTCGCCCATCGGTATAATGCGCGGGCTGATACCACCTTCGATACGGGCTTCTGCCTCGGCGAAAGCTATGCGCAGTTCTTGCAAGGTTTGCCCGCCGAACATCGCGGCAATCATTAAGCCGTCAGGGCGCAATGCACCGCGCATTTGCACCAATTGCCCAACAAGATCATTGGCCCAATGCAGTGTCAGGCCGTTGACGATCACATCATGCGCTTGTGGTTTTAGGTCAATAATTTCCGCATCAGGGGCGGTTGCCCCCGTCCAACCCAGTGTTTTTTGCCAAATATCGGGTGTCCAACCAACAAAAGCGGGTTTGGTAAAGGTTCTGTTAACGTCTTGCAGTCTTTCATGGGTGCAGTCAGCGGCGAATTCGTGCAAAAACATCGCCGTGTTGGCAGATTTCAGCGCACGCGCACGATGCAATTGTAGCGCATGGGTATCAAAAAGTTTAGCAGGGCTTTTCATGGGCTTTCTCTAAACTTTTGCATAAGAAAGGGAAAGGCTATCTTAAAGAAACTATTGGAAACGCTTTACCCTACCAGATGTCTGGCGTGTGGTGTGGAAACCTTAAGTGACCGTGGCCTGTGTCAGGATTGTTGGAAAGACACCCACTTTGCCACGGGTCAGGTTTGTGACAGTTGCGGTGTGCCTGTGCACGAAAGCATGGTTGAGCCCTGTTATTGTGATCAGTGCCTTGGTCAGCCACCCGCTTGGGATCAGGGGCGGTGTTCGGTTTTGTATGAAGGGGTGGGGCGTAAAATGGCCTTGTTGTTGAAACATTCTGATCGCTTGGATTTGGTGCCTGAAATGGCGAAATGGATGCACCAGTCTTGTAATGCGATACTGCAACCCGACATGATTATTGCCCCTGTGCCGCTGCACAGATGGCGGTTGTTGCGACGGCAGTTTAATCAGGCGGCGGTTTTGGCGCAAAGCATGGCGCGTATTGATCAATCAGAGGTGTGGGTTGATTTGTTGCACCGTATCAAGCCTACGGAAATGCAAAAGGGGAAAGGCCGTGCAGCGCGGTTTACCAACCTTAGCCGTTCGATCATTTTGAATGAAGCTTATCGTGATCAACTGCAAGGCAGATCGGTGCTATTAGTTGATGATGTGATGACAACGGGGGCAACACTTTCAGCCTGTGCCGAGGCTTGCAGACAAGCGGGTGCCAAAAAGGTGAATGCGGCGGTGTTCGCACGCGTTGCAAGGTTGGAATAAACCGTTATATTCTGACCTGAACGAACAGGATCAGATTATGAAACGAGTTGAGATTTATACCACCCCGATTTGTGGTTATTGTGCTAACGCCAAGCGGCTATTGCAAAAAAAAGGTGTGTCCTATGCTGAAATAAACGTGATGGTACGCCCGGCAAAACGCGCCCAAATGATGCAGCGCGCAAAGGGGCGCAGCTCTGTGCCGCAAATTTTTATCGGTGGTGAACATATCGGTGGTTGTGATGAACTTTATGCGCTGGAACGCAATGGCAAGCTAGATGCCATGCTGGCTGCGTGATGCTTAAAGTTGGCTTGATACAATTCAGCGCGTCTGACCAGCCGGGGGAAAACCTGCAAACCGTGCTGCAAATGATACGTGATGCCCATGCGCAAGGGGCGGAATTTATTTTGACCCCAGAAGCTACTAATTGCATTTCTACAGACCAGCAACACCAGCGTAGTGTGTTTTATTACCAGAATGATGACCCCAGCCTGAAAGCGTATCAAAAGATCGCAGCGGAATTGGGAACTTGGCTGTTGATTGGCTCACTGCTTATATTGTCAAATGACCCTGATGGCCGTTTTGCCAATCGGTGCTTTCTGATCGGGCCTGATGGTGAAATTTTTGCGCAGTATGACAAGATACATATGTTTGATGTCACCCTGTCAAAGGCAGAAAACTTTCGGGAATCAAATGGCTATCGACCGGGTGATAAGGCGGTTATTGCCGCCTGTAATTTTGGGACTGTTGGTATTACCATTTGCTATGATTTACGCTTTCCGAACTTGTTTCGCACCCTAGCGCAAGCCGGTGCACAAATCATCACCGTTCCTGCCGCATTTACGCAAACAACGGGCGCGGCACACTGGCATGTTTTACTGCGCGCACGTGCGATTGAAACCGGCTGTTATATTCTGGCCCCTGCCCAAACCGGCACGCATAAGGCCAGTGTTGGCAAAGAACGGCAAACCTATGGGCACAGTCTGGTTGTTGATCCTTGGGGGCAGATCATTGCGGATGCTTCAACAGGTGTTGGCATAACAATAGTTGAAATTGATCTGGAACAGGTAGAAGATGCCCGCAGGCGGATCCCGTCCTTGCAACATGATAGAAACTATCAGGCCCCGTAATGTCAKCWGAAGACTCWTTRGCRATCACACTTTTCAGYGARATWATGGCMTCGGATCARYTGGTGCGCGCRCARYTWTCCAAAGCCCTGCCCAAGGGGATGGARCTKTCGCATTTYTCGGTTCTGAACCATCTGGCACATCAAGGGGGTGAACGCACACCTGCACAATTAGCGCGTCTGTTTTCRGTCACCAAAGGGGCGATGACWAATACRCTGAACAARCTGGAAWTGGCRGGYTATGTGCATATCCGSCCYGAYTGGGATGATGCRCGCAAGAAAAARATTGCKCTAAGCGTTGCAGGGCGTAATGCGCGTGATCAYGCGGTTAARGCGGTWGARCCTGTKTTTGATACKATTATCAMCCGTATGGGSGTTGATAAGATYAAAACCACCTTGCCGATTTTACGAGAGCTACGCGCAGCCCTTAGCTAGGTTTTGTGCTGGCGGTCACATAATTCACGCTTAAATCACTGTCAGATAGTGACCACGACCATTTCAGCGGGTTAAATACGAAACCCTTGCGGTCAACAGGGGTTAGGTTGGCGTTTTTCAACAGATCAAACAGCTCATCCGGGGTGATGAATTTGTTCCATTCGTGGGTGCCTTTGGGCAGCCAGCGCATGATATGTTCCGCACCAATAATCGCTACCATATAGCTTTTGGGGTTGCGATTGATGGTTGAGCATAGAAGCAGTCCGCCTGGTTTCAACAAGTCCTTACACGCCTCTAAAAAAGCCAATGGATCGGCGACATGTTCAATCACTTCCATGTTCAAGATCACGTCAAACTGTTCACCGTCTGCTGCCATTTGTTCGGCTGTGATGTGGCGGTAATCAATGTCTAAACCTGATTGCTGCGCATGAACCTGTGCTACGGGAATATTACCTGCAGCAGCATCTGCACCCACAACGGTTGCGCCCAATCGCGCCATAGGTTCAGACAATAGCCCGCCACCGCAGCCAATATCCAGAATGCGCAGGCCTTTGAATGGTAACTTTCCAGTTAGATCTCGGCCAAATTCCACTGCTATCTGATCGGTGATATAATCCAGCCGACAGGGGTTAAGCATATGTAATGGTTTGAATTTACCATCTATGTCCCACCATTCTGTAGCCATTGCCTCAAACTTGGCAACTTCATTTGCGTCAACTGTTTTTGATACACCCATTGATCTTATACCCTTAACCTGCAAAGTATTTCTTAGAACTTAACTTACCATATAGGGTGATGATGCGGAATTCCGATAGTCAAATCGGCGCAGGGCGGCAATTATATCCTGTTATTCAGCCGTATTTCTATCAGATGCTGGAAGTCAGTGATAACCATACGCTTTATGTTGAGGAATGTGGCAACCCTGACGGCATACCTGTTATCGTGTTGCACGGTGGGCCAGGGGGGGGCTGTAGCCCAGGTATGCGCCGCTTTTTTCACCCCGATGTTTACCGCATTATCCTGTTTGACCAGCGTGGCTGCGGGCGTTCTACACCGCACGCAAGTGTTGAAAATAACACAACCTGGCATCTGGTCGAGGACATTGAACGTATTCGCAAACATTTAGGCGTTGAAAGCTGGGTTGTCTTTGGCGGTTCATGGGGGGCGACGCTTTCGCTGATCTATGCGCAGACCCATCCGACAGCTGTGCGCCATTTGGTGTTGCGCGGTGTGTTTTTGATGACGGAATATGAATTGAGTTGGTTTTACGGTGGCGGGGCTGCGCGATTCTTTCCTGAAGAATGGCAAGCCTTTACTGAATTATTACCTGAGGCAGAGCGCGGTAATATTATTGATGGTTACGCCAAAAGATTGTTCGGCAATGATGAGGCAGAACAGATAAAATTCGCCCGCGCATGGACCGGTTGGGAAACTGCCCTTGCATCGATTGAAAGCCATCTATCCCCGAATGCGGCCCCAGCTGCCTATGCCTGCGCATTTGCCCGCATTGAAAACCACTATTTCAGCAACAAGGGTTTTTTGCAGGTGGATGGGCAAATTATGCGTGATATGCACATCATCAAAGATATCCCCGGAACCATTGTTCAAGGTCGTTATGATATGATTTGCCCCCCTGATACAGCGCACCGCTTACA
This sequence comes from Amylibacter sp., assembly GCA_016764475.1. Lineage (GTDB taxonomy): Bacteria > Pseudomonadota > Alphaproteobacteria > Rhodobacterales > Rhodobacteraceae > Amylibacter. The sequence continues at coordinate 11,811 of JAESRV010000090.1, read as the reverse complement.
CAATGCATGGCCCACTTCACGCCTGATTATGGCATCTAAAGCCGGGCATTCTTTGTCAGAACCACAGATTACATCCATGCTTGTCGAAGTGATGGACGAAATGATCTAAAGAGAGCCACCAAGCTCCAGCCTGCTACCATCGGTAAATCTGTTGAAACGAAAACGGGACATATCAAAGGCTACCTTTTTACCTGTAACCATATTGGCAATGATTTGACCGAAGCCCGGGCCAATGCCAAAGCCATGCCCGCTCATCCCTGTGGCCATAATCAAGCCGGGCAATGTGTTTACGTGATCCACGATCGGCACAATATCGGGTATTGAATCGATCATACCTGCCCATGCGGATTTAATTTCGGGGCGGCCAATTTCGGGAAAGCGTGCTTCGAAATGATCTTGCAATAAAGCCACACGTTTCATATCAGGGGCGGGTTCCAGAACGCGGGTGATCTCAAAGGGGGATGTTTCGGTTTCAGACCAGTATCGTATCATACCCCAAGCATCGGGAAAGCCATTGGGTGCTTTCAATCGAAGTTTCGTTTTTTTCCAGCTTTGGCGAAATGCAGGCAGGTATTGACGAAAATGGCGAAATGCATCGGGGCCTAAAAAGAACGCATGATGATCGCCGGGTGCCAATGTGTACCCGCCATCATCACGGTGCCTTAGGGCAAGTTGTGCGTCGGCGGCGGCACCTGAAAAAAACGCAGGCAATGGGGCGGTTTGGGCAACTGTTGCGCGCACCGCCAGTTGCGGAATGCTTACGCCATGACGCCGCGCAAATAGCGAAGACCAAGCCCCCGCCGCCAGTACAACCTGCGCACATTTTACCCGCCCATGTTCGGTGATTACCCCTGTTATACGGCCCGCTTCAATATACAACGCACGCACGGCGCAGTTTTCGCGGATCAGCACACCTTCTTTATGGGCAAGCTTTGCAACCATAGGTACGGCACGCCAGGGTTCGCCGCGCATATCACTTGGTGTGGTAATCCCGCCTATCCAGTTGTGTTGAGATTTACCGCTAAATGCGGTTTCAATTTCTTTGCGCGAAAGGGGGCGGGTATCTATCCCGTGTTCACGGGCGATCTGCAAAAATCTTTCATGTTTTGCCAAACCCTTTTGCGTCGTTTCCAGATAGTAGGTACCGATTGTCGTCACGCCACACTGGCCGTGCAGTTCTTTATCAACCGCTTTCCAAAGCCCTAGTGCGTGCATCATAATCGGAAGCTCAGCTGCATCGCGGCCTTGTTGGCGTATCCAGCCCCAGTTGCGCGAAGATTGTTCGCCTGCAACGCGCCCCTTTTCACACAGGAAAACCCGCTTGCCCATGCGTGTCAGATAAAGAGCTGCAAAAACCCCGATAACACCGCCGCCGATGATCACCACATCGACGCTTTTGGGTAGATTATCCCTGAAAACAACAGGGGTATTGATCGTTATGCGCGGGGTATCTTGCATCCTGCCATCTTTCTAAAGCCCGGCGGCTAAACGGCTGCCTTGATCAATCGCACGTTTTGCATCCAACTCGGATGCAACGTCAGCACCACCGATAATGTGGACGGGAATGCCTTGTTTTACAAGCTGATCATAGAGGTCGCGGCAGGGTACTTGGCCTGCACAAAGTACAATGTCACTCACGTCCAGAACCGTTGGGTTTTCGCGGGCCTGACCATATGAAATATGCAGGCCTTTGTCGGAAATCTCTTCATAGTTCACCCCGCCCAGCATTTTCACATGTTTCATGTTCAGGGTGGCGCGGTGTATCCACCCGGTTGTTTTGCCTAGGCCTTTGCCCAGCTTTTGCGCTTTGCGTTGCAATAAATGCACCTGCCTTTTAGGCTCTTCAATCTGCGCACCCTCTGCCGCCAACCCGCCACGGGTAAGTGAAGGGCTGCCAACGCCCCATTCTTTTTTCCAGGCTTCCAAATTTTCAGTTGGGCTATCATCGCCACTAACCAGATATTCGGCCACATCAAACCCGATGCCGCCCGCACCGATAACCGCAACGGTATCGCCCACATCCGCTGTACCCTTCAGCACATCAAGGTAGGAATGCACATTGGGCGCGTCCTGACCTTTGATCTGTGGATCGCGGGGTAGCACGCCTGTGGCTACAATGATTTCATCAAAATTCGCGAGGGCCTTTACGTCTGCTTGGGTGTTCAGTTTTAACGTGATGTCTGAAAGTTCAACTTGGCGGGTGTAATAATTCACCAAGCCCCAAAACTCTTCTTTGCCGGGCACTTGCTTGGCCAAATTAAGCTGCCCACCCAGTTGACCGGATTTTTCAAACAGGGTCACATGATGCCCACGACCGCTGGCAACCAAAGCTGCCGACAGGCCGGCGGGACCCGCGCCTACAACAGCTATGGATTTTGGCGTACTGGTTATTGCAAAATCCAATTCAGTTTCATTACACGCCTGCGGATTGACCAGACAGGTGGTCAATTTCATCGCAAATGTATGATCCAGGCAGGCCTGATTGCAAGCAATGCAAGGGGCTATTTCATCGGCGCGGCCCTCTTTCGCTTTCAGCACAAATTCTGGGTCAGCCAAAAATGGCCGTGCCATTGAAACCATATCGGAACAGCCATCCGCCAGCACGCTTTCTGCCACTTCAGGGGTGTTGATGCGGTTGGACGCGATGATCGGAATGCTCACTTCACCCATCAGTTTTTGCGTGACCCATGCGAATGCGCGGCGTGGAACCGATGTGGCAATGGTTGGAATGCGCGCTTCATGCCAACCGATGCCAGTGTTGATAATCGTAGCCCCTGCGGTTTCTACAGCTTTGGCAAGCTGTACCACTTCTTCCCAGGTAGAGCCGTTGGGGATGAGGTCGATCATCGACAGGCGGTAGATGATGATAAAATCTGTGCCAACCGCTTGGCGCACGCGGYGCACCACTTCAATGGGTAAGCGCATACGGTTTTCATATGAACCGCCCCATTCATCGGTGCGTTTGTTRGTGTGKGTGACAAGRAACTGGTTCAGAAAATAGCCCTCTGACCCCATGAYCTCAACACCGTCATAACCGGCCTTTTGTGCTTGTGYGGCTGCGGTCACCATATCRCGGATTTGTTTTTCTATRCCYTSACCATCCAGTTCTGYRGGCGGAAAAGGTGAGATCGGGGATTTTATGGCAGAGGGTGCYACCGCTTTTGGTGAATAGGCATAACGCCCCGCATGYAATATCTGCATCGCGATCTTGCCRCCTTCGGCATGAACCCGATCTGTTACAATGCGGTGRTTTTCAATGTCTTGCWCTGTGAACAAYCCGCAAGCACCCGGCARAACCGCCCCTTCAAYATTTGGRGCCATGCCACCYGTCACCGCCAAAGCCACGCCGCCACGTGCGCGTTGTGCATAATACTTTGCCACACGGTTCCAATCACCCAATTCTTCCAGCCCTGTGTGCATAGACCCCATCAGCACACGGTTTTTCAACTGTGTGAACCCAAGGTCTAAAGGTTGGAATAGATGCGGATAGGTTGGATGGCTCATTGTGGTCTCAATTCACTATGTTCAGGGTTCAAGCTAGAAAACCCTACCCCCTTTAGCAAGCTTGTCACGCAAAACGCGGCGTCACCCGATGGTTTCCACGCAATGGCGCCGAAACGCGCGTTTCAGCATATCCAGCTCTTCGCGCAACAGGCTAATCTCGGCACGTAAATCATCCGCCAACGGGTCACCCATTACAATAGAAAAACTGTCCAGAACGGTATCTTCGCCCATTTTGTAAATCAGAAAGGTTTGAATGCCATCTGATAGGGTTTCGGCAGGAATTTTACAGCGGATCAGCCATGTGCTTTCTTTGCCTTCAATCGGGTCGGCAAATACTTCGCCAAGTGCTTCGCCCAGGAACTTCAATTCTAACAATGGGGCTGAGGTTGCGCCCTTTTTGCCGCTGTACACGCCTTCATATATGCCATTGACGATGCGTTTTCTGACCAGTTTGGATGACTGAAGCATTTGAATACCTTTAGATGTTGGCGCGACGACGTCGGATAACCGATACATCGCGTATTGTAATTTGGTTCATTGACGGGCTTTCAAAGATCAAATCAAACCAAAGACTTTGCGCACGGGCTTCTTTAAAGTTTGTATAGAACAGATCAAATTCAACATAAAGTTCCCGCGTGGATAAATCCAGTTCCCGTACGATTTGTTCGGTGTTTGGCCGGTGCCGTAAATTTAGCCGTGCAAACATTTCCTGCGGGCGCTCGCTGTCGATGATCAGCGTCAGGCGAATGATGTGTTCTTTTTTCAGCCCTTCTATAGCTTCAGGGGGCATTTCTATCGCCAAAGATAAAAACGAGCCGTCGAAATTAAAAACATCCAACTGGGTGGCAAAAGGTGCCAGATCTTGTTCACGATTGTTTCTGACTTGGCGCAGGGTCATTTCGTTACTGGTACAGTCGTGAAAAAGCGTGACCTCTTGTCCAAGTTTGGATTTTGAGGCAACAGATGACATCCCGCTAGGGCTAACCGGGCCTGCCCACGCTTCGGGCCGATGCGCCCATTCGGTTCCTTGCGGTTTCTTGATCGCTTTTGAACCTATAACAGGCAAAGTCAGGCGCGATATGGCAATGTGATTTATTATATTAACACGATTGCGTAATTTTCGTACTTTTGCATGTAAGTCATACAACTCAGACAGACCCATGGTTTTTGCCGCATGACTTTGGTGTTTCCACCATTTCAGGCTGCGCGCATTGCGCCATTCATCAATAAGTTCTTTGACTTTGCCCAATGCAGTGCCCTTTTATGCCATTCAAACTGAATGTATTATTTAACAGATAGTACTTTTCAAAGAAATAATCGGCGTAAAATACCAATTTTTTTCAAATTGTTTTTTTGTTTTGGATTGTCCGAGGTGCTATTTGTTTGCTGCACGGGTTGAACCTGTTCGCTTGATTGCCTGGCGGCTTGTGAATTAATGCTTTCTGAATAGCTTTGCAAAAACTGCATGGATTGTTCATCGGTTAAGGTTGATTTTTTGTTTTGCAGTAATGTTACAGTTACAAGATAGTCAGAACGGTTGATAAAGCTTTTCCAAACGTTTTGCGAAAGTGCCGCATTTGTGTCGCGTAATTGCAGGTACACGCCGTCAGAGGTTTGACGCTTATCAACAATAGATACTGCTTTAGTATCACCTGAAGTGCTGAGGGTTTCCAAACCTTCTCTGGAGCTTAGAAAATCTGAAAGAGCATTAATATCATCGGGGCCTTGAAAGCCGGGCTCTTTTGTAACGCTGGTTGTGACCAATCCGGTAAATCCAGCATCCCCTGATGCGCGCCTGCCGCCTGAATTCAGGTAGCCGCAGTTTGCAAAAATAATAAAGGCAGATGTTTTGGTTTCTTTGCTGCCGTCAGCATCTTTGCAAAACCCAGATGGCGGGGTGATGCTTAGGCTGCCATTGGCAACATTGATGATTTCGGTCTTTGGAATGATGGCTTGTCTAGAGGGTGATGTGTATGCTCTTCCGCCACCACAGGCGGAAAGTATCAGTGTGCTGATAAGCAAACTGTTCCCATATAAAAAGCAACTTGGCTTATGTGCCAATGTCTGCTTGCCCAAGCTCTTTCCTCCGAAATGCGTTGTGACTGGTTACTCAGTTCGTTATCTTACCACAAGCCTCTGTTATTAGCAGGCGTTTTTTTATCTGTCAGTGTTGCAACTGGCCGTCAATAACAGGATTATATGACGTGTTTCCCGTAAAAAACCCAAAATTCCAAGAATTTTATGCCCCGGCCATAGAGACCAAAGCACCTTGGCGGCTGATCGTTGGGCTGGTCATATTGGCTGTAGTGTACATGCTGGTGTCTTTTCTACTTGGTCTTGCGTCAATATTGGCCGTAGGCAATGAGGCTATCGCATCTATTGCTCAATCAATCAAAGGCGGCTCTGCGCCCAAGGATGTGATCCTGTTATTATCAACCTTTAGCATCGCCCTATTAGGTTTGGTTTTAGCGGTTAAGTTTATGCACAAACGCGGTCTGAAAAGCCTTTTGGGGCCACGCATGGCTGAAGTTATCAGAAACTTTAAAATTGCCTTTATCATTGTTTTTTTCCTGACCTTGCTCAGCACACCGATTTTTGCATTCATTGATCTGCCCGTAAGAAACCTAGAGCTTTTCACCTGGCTAAAATGGATGGTGCTTGGTGTGCCGTTTATATTATTACAGGTCACAACCGAAGAACTGGTTTTTCGCGGTTACATACAACAACAACTGGCCGCACGATTTAACAGCCGCCTGATTTGGTATGTTTTACCTTCCGTGCTTTTCGGCTTGCTGCATTATGATCCGGAAACGATGGGATCGAACGTTTGGTTGGTTGTACTTTCCGCAATGATGTTTGGTCTGATTGCGGCCGATGTCACTGCGCGAACCGGCAATCTGGGTGCCGCAATCGGGCTGCATTTTGCCAATAACCTTTATGCGATTGCGATCGTCAGCACAGATGGTTCTTTGTCTGGGCTTGGCCTGTATAAAACGGCCTATAGCGTAGCAGATGAAGCAGCAATGCGCAGTGTTATGATCTTTGGGTTGGTTTTTATAGTATTATTATATGCGGCCTATTTATACTGGTGCAGAAACAAGCCCGAGTTATGATTGCAATTCATATCTGCACAAAGTATCTGTGGTTATTGAATAGAGATAAAGGCAGCACACGCCCATGAACTGGATTTCCAACTACGTCCGCCCAAGGATCAACTCGTTGTTTTCGCGCCGCGAAACGCCTGATAATCTTTGGACAAAGTGTAAAGAATGCGGCACCATGCTGTTTCACCGTGAACTTAAAGATGCGCTGAATGTTTGCAGTAACTGCGATCATCATATGGTGATCACTCCGCGCGAACGGTTTGCAAACCTGTTCGATGGTGGGCTGTTTATTGAATTGGAAACCCAAGCCGCCGTGGCTGACCCTTTGCATTTCAAGGATCAAAAGAAATATCCTGACCGGATGAAGGCAGCCATCAAAAAAACCGGTGAACCAGATGCGATGTTGGTTGCCGAAGGCGACATTGGCCGTACGCCGATTGTTGCCGCTGGGCAAGATTTTGCATTCATGGGCGGCTCTATGGGCATGGCTGTGGGTAATGCGATTATTGGTGCTTCTGAGCGCGCGGTGCAACGCAAATGCCCGCTGATCCTGTTTTCTGCCGCAGGGGGTGCGCGTATGCAGGAAGGGATTTTATCCTTGATGCAAATGCCGCGTACAACTGTTGCTTTGCAAATGCTGAAAGAGGCAGGCTTGCCGTTTATCGTGGTTTTAACGCACCCGACAACAGGCGGTGTAACCGCCAGTTACGCGATGCTGGGCGATGTGCATATCGCTGAACCCAAAGCCCTGATCTGTTTTGCAGGCCCGCGTGTGATTGAACAAACCATTCGTGAAAAACTGCCCGAAGGCTTTCAACGCGCTGAATACCTGCTGGATCACGGTATGCTTGACCGCGTGACCCATCGCAAAAATATGCGCAATGAACTGATCACGATCTGCCGCATGTTGATGGGCCTGTCGCCGCAAATCGTTGGCGATTTGCCTGCGCCGAAAAAAACCGAAGGCACTAAAAAGTGACGCAGAAATCAAGTGATGTTGTCCTTGAAAGGTTGATGTCACTGCACCCCAAGATCATTGACCTGACACTGGATCGCATGACCCGTTTGCTGGATGTGCTGGGTTCACCGGAAAAAGCCATTCCGCCTGTCATTCATATTGCAGGCACCAATGGCAAAGGCTCAACCGCAGCGATGATCCGTGCGGGGCTGGAAGCTTCGGGTGAAAAAGTACATGCTTATACATCACCGCACTTGGCGCGCTTTCATGAACGTATCCGCCTTGCAGGTGACTTGATTGATGAACAGTTGTTGGCTGAAACTTTGGAAGAATGTGAACGCGTTAATGGTACGACCTCTATCACGTATTTCGAAATAACCACCTGTGCGGCATTTCTGGCGTTTTCGCGGGTCAAAGCTGATCACACAATTCTGGAAGTGGGCCTTGGCGGGCGGTTGGATGCCACCAACGTTATCGACCAACCCCAAATAACAATCATCACGCCTGTTTCTGTTGACCATCAACAATACCTTGGTGAAACGCTGGCAGAGATCGCAGGCGAAAAAGCGGGTATTTTAAAGCGCAGCACATTTGGTGTTGTTGGCCCGCAACCCGATGAAGCTTTGGAAGTGATCGAAGCCAAAGCCGCCCGCGTTGGGGCGACCCTGAAAATCTATGGGCAACACTGGCATGTCTGGGAAGAAAACGGACGGTTGATTTACCAAGATGAATATGGGTTGCTGGATTTGCCGAAACCCGTATTACTGGGCGAACACCAAATGCAAAATGCAGGCATGGCCATTGCCGCCCTGCGCCTGATGAACAAATCAAATGATGATTGTGCGGCTGCAATGACGGGTGCCGAATGGCCTGCGCGGATGCAGCGTTTGCGCGCGGGGCCACTGACCGATGCAGCACCCAAGGCAGAGCTGTGGTTGGATGGTGGTCATAACGAAGCGGCGGGGCGTGCGATTTCAAAATTGCTGACCACACTGCCACAAAGGCCAACGCATTTGGTGGTGGGCATGCTGAATACCAAAGATGTGTCGGGCTATATGCGGCATTTTCTGGCTGATACTGTCAGCCTGCAAGCCGTTTCCATCCCCGGTGAGGCCGCTACACTTTCAGCCGCAGAAACCGCCAAGGCTGCAAGCGATTTGGGCTTTCAGGTAACAAAAGCAGATGATGTTTTGTCAGCGGTGAAAAGTATCGTTGCTAAAGACAGCTCTGCTAGAATACTGATCTGCGGGTCGTTATACTTAGCTGGAAACATCCTGCGCGAAAACGCATGAAAAAGGGCGCAATGAATGCGCCCTTAAATTCGTAAATCTGCAACTCTTAAATGGAGCTGTTGATCCAATCGGCCAAAGCCGCTTTTGGGGCAGCACCAGTTTTATTTGCAATGATTTTGCCATCTTTGATGATGAACAGTGCTGGAATACCGCGCACACCCATTTGGGCAGGTGAGTTCGGATTTTCATCCACATTCACCTTGGCGATTTTCACTTTACCAGCATACTCTACGGCCAATTCTTCTAAAGAAGGGCCGATTTGTTTGCATGGGCCACACCATTCTGCCCAAAAATCCACCACTACAGGAATGTCTGATTCGGTTACTTCTGCTGCAAATGTATCGTCTGTTACTTTAACGGTTGCCATTTTTTGTCTCCAATACCGTTTTTCTGTTACCCTATACTTATGAACGCATCAGCGCGGGGTCAAGATGTAGTAGAACCTTTCAGGGCATCTATCACTATATCGTGGGGTAGGCGCATCAACTGTTGGGTTTGGGTCCATAAAATCGCCACCTCAATCTTGTGATTAGGATAAATCGGTTTAAGCCCTGACAGATAGGCCCCCATTTGGCGCAACAGCCCAAGGGGTACCTGATCAGGGTTGTCGGGCACACGTCGATTGCTTTTGAAATCCACCGCTAGAACCGTGGTGTCGGTGACAATTAAACGGTCAATCGTGCCGTAAATGCGTTTATCATCCAGCTCAGGGATTTGTGCAGTGATAGTTACCTCAGCCAATGCCTTGGCATCAAATACAGGCTTTAACGCATCCGTATTTAGCACACGGGCGACAACATCCAAAATATCGTCGATTTCAGCGGTGTCGGATTGGCTGTCATAATTCTGGATAAGAACTGTTGCCAGCTTAGCCCAATCCGCCTGCGGTCTGTTCGGCAGATGCTCCAATAACAAATGGATCAAACTGCCACGGCGCATGGCTGCCGCTTCATCCATACCATCCGTTTCAGAGGGCAACGTTTTGGCCCCGCCCAAATCAGACGGTGAAAGAGTTTTTTCGCGGGCGATGGCGGCAGGTGCAGGCCTATTTATCCAAGCGGGCAGTTCATCTTGCGCCACATCCGTACCACTATCAGGTTCCTGATAGGCATCCACCCAAGCCGTGTTTTGCAACACCAATCCATTGTCTGTGAGAATTGCTCCAGAATTTTCCATGCCTTTTTCAACCAACCGATACCAGTTTAAAGCATCTTCTTTTTGCAGCTTCCCCGCTCCGCAAACAATTAGCCATGTTTCGGCCCGTGTCATCGCCACATACAAAAGCCGCAGCTTTTCCTGCAAAGCCAATTCGCGCTTTATAGCTATCGCATGTTGTTCTGCCTTGTTCTGTTCCGGTGCTGATGTTTTCCAACCCATCAAATCCTTACGCAAAGATACCACTTCATCACGGTCTTTGTTTTGTGTTGCAACCGTGTCAGGCAAGATCACAATCGGGGCTTCCAGCCCCTTGGCACCGTGTACTGTCATCACCCTGATCTGGCCGGAAGCCGCATCCATTTCACGCTTCAGTTCAACCGCACCCGATGCAAACCAGTTCAGAAACCCTGTCAGGGTAGGCACTTCAGTTTGTTCGTACCGCATCGCTTGTGACAGCAACTCGTCAATGCCATCTTCGGCTTCCTCGCCCAAACGATCCAACAGATTTTCACGACCTTTATGCCGCGTTAAAATACGATCAATCAGCTCATATGGGCGCATCCAATCTGCCTTTGACAGCACATCATCAAGCACTTTAGCCGCATCAGAATAGCTGTCTTTATCTTCCCGAAAACTTTGCCACAAAGTCGCTTTGCGCCCATGTGCCAGTGTGAACAAAGCACCCTCGCTGATATTCAGCAAAGGTGAGCGCATGGCTTCCGCAAGAGATAGATCATCCTCTGGGGTGGTCGCAAACTTAAGCAGCGAAAGAATATCTTTCACCGCCAATTCATCCCCCACCATCAACCGATCAGCACCCGCCACATTCAGCTTGCGGGCTTTGAGTTCCTTGATAATAGCGCGAAACAAAGGTGAACGGCTTTGCACAAGGATCAAAAAATCCCCCGCTTGCGCTGGGCGTAAAGTACCGCCTACTTCAATCATCCGCCCCGTGCGGATAGTTTTTTCAATCCATTCGGAAATTTGCCCCGCCAGTATCTGGCGCGGATCATTCACTCCGGGCCGATCCAGCGGTTCAAACCACGGTTTGTCATCGGGTTTTGGCGGTGTTTCAACCAGCGGCCACAGTTCCACCCGCCCGGGTTTTTCACCCTTAAACGCAAGGTGTGTAACCTCACCCATAATCCCTTTGCGTGCGTCACCTACAAAGGTGTTATCCACAAGCCGTAAAATCGGTTCTGCTGAGCGGAAAGAATGCAGCAAATCCTGCCTGTTCAGGCGGGCTTCAATCGCGGCTAACCGTTCGTCAAACCAATCACGCATTGCGCCAAAATATTTTGGTTCAGCACCTTGAAACGAATAGATTGATTGCTTTTCATCGCCCACAACAAAGATCGTGCGTGCCACATCACTGGCCCCAAGCCCTGATGTGAACTCTTCTGTCAAACACTCGATCAAACGCCACTGATCAGGGCTGGTGTCTTGCGCCTCATCGACCAAAACATGGTCAATGCCACCATCCAGTCGAAATAAAACCCATTGTGACATCGGGCCGTTTTTCAACAACTCTTGCGCCTTTTCAATCAAGTCCTGATAATCCAAAACCCCGTGCAAAAGTTTATGCTCATTATAAGCCTCCAAAAACGGTTTTGCGAAATTGTAAAGCGCTGTGGCCCGCGCGTAAGCTTTAGCTGAAACCAGTGTTTCCCGCATGGCTTCAAGCTTTGCCATAAGATCATAAAGCCGGTTCAATTCCTCTGGATGGGCCTTTTTAATCTGGGCTGTTGGCGGGCCTTTCAGCTTGGCTTCAAATCGCGTTTTATCCAGATGCGCC
>JAESRV010000054.1 GCA_016764475.1 Amylibacter sp. | reverse complement strand
ACGGCATCAGCCCCGTTTGCCGTCAGGGTAAATGTGGCCTTGGTAATAGACGTAAAAACCGACCTGTGATCCATCACTTGATGGGTATAGGTCAGTGCTTCATCTTCATCCACACAGCCCGAAAGCACGATCAGCGGCACACGGTCTTGATAGGCATTGGCAACAGAATTGATCCCGTTCATCGCCCCCGGCCCTAAGGTGGCCACCAAAATTCCGGGCGCACCCGTGCGATGATAAACCCCTTCAGCCATAAAGCCCGCGCAATTTTCATGCTTGACCAGCGTGAACTTAATACCTGCCTTGCGCAGCGCATCAATCAGGGTCAAAACCTCACCACCCGGCATACCGAACGCATGGCGGCAACCCGCCTGATAAAGCCGTTCGGCCAGAAAATCCGCAGCGCGACGTGGGGCAAGTGTCATGTGTTAACCTTTTCACTATCCGTTTAATTTATACATCTACAATCAGATAGGCTGGTGCAAGATGAAAAAACCGAAATTACATTCAATTAATTTACCAATAGCGTAAGTGATCTGAACAGTAGATTTTAGCCGAAATTTGATGCAGCGCAAAGAAAGCCCGGATAAACGCTATAATGTTCATGTGATTGACCTTTACTGGATCCGAACCCATGCCAAAGAAACAACGCAAAACCTATTACGGGCCAACTTTGCTTAGTTACGGTTTCAGGCCGTTTTTTCTGCTGGCCCTGATATTCGGCGCAACGGTTATTCCGCTTTGGCTTAGCATCTATACTGGCATGATCCAGTTGAATGGTTCATTTTCAGCCATTGATTGGCACATCCATGAAATGCTGTTCGGTTATGCCGCCGCCGTGATTTGCGGCTTCCTGTTTACCGCCATTCCCAACTGGACAGGCCGCATGCCTGTGCGCGGCTGGCCCTTGGGGCTGCTGGTCGGTCTATGGATTGCAGGGCGTTTTGCTATGGCAGGCATCGGCGGGTTAAGGCCCGCTTGGATCATCATGGTCATCGACAATGCGTTCCTGTTTGCCGTTTGCGCAATGATCGTGATCGAGATCATCGCAGGCCGCAACTGGCGCAACCTGAAAGTTGTCATTCCGGTCATCATATTACTGGCTGCCAACATCACTTTTCATCTTGAGGTCATCACCCAAGGAACATCCCTTTATGGCCGCAGGCTGGGCTTTGCCGTGGTGATCTTTTTGATCACCCTGATCGGCGGGCGCATCATTCCCAGTTTCACCCGCAACTGGCTGGTTAAATCCAACCCCGGTCGTCTGCCTGTTCCGTTCAACCGCTTTGATGCGGCCTGCATTCTGTCAGGCGTTATTGCACTGGTCGCATGGGTCATCACACCCGATGCCTTGGTCACAAGCGGGTTGCTGGGCATCACTGCCCTATTACACACCATCCGATTATTTCGCTGGTGCGGGCATCGCACCATACGTTCGCCCATATTGCTGATCCTGCACATCGCCTATGCTTTCATCCCGATAGGCCTTGCCACACTGGCAATGGGCCAACAAACCGCAGGACTGCACCTGTTGGGCATCGGGGCCATAGGCGGCATGACCACTGCCGTGATCATACGCGCAAGCCTAGGCCATACCGGGCGCGCATTACATATCAGCCCCGGCTTAATCTTGGCTTTCACCTTGATCATGCTGGCTGCAATCATGCGCAGTGCCGCCCCCGATCTCGAGGTCATGAGCTTATCAGGAATAGAGATCACAGCCATCCTGTGGACAACAGGTTTTATCATTATGGTCGCAAAAGTCGGCCCGTGGCTTTGGACAGCAAAAGAAAAGCCGCGCCGCCCGAATAAGCCTGCTTAAAATGCTTTGAAAGTCAGCGTGGTTAAAGACCGTTCAATGTTTTCGATGTTCAACACATTGTCGTTGACCCATTTGCCCACATCCACATCCTTGGGCGGATAAATCTGCGCCATCAGATCCCATTCGCCACTGGTGGAATAAAGCTGCGAAACAATCTCGCGTTCATACAAGGCATCGGCCACCTGATAAGCGGTTCCCGGTTTGCAGCGCAGTTGGACAAAAATCACATTCATCGAACTTTCCTTTTTGTTGCACAGATTACTTGAATGAACTTAGTGTTTATACAGTATAACGCAATCAGAAGTTTTCATATTATTGCGAGGCAAAGCACAAATGACAGATTGGGATGACGCTTTTAACAATTCCGGCTATATACCAAACGCGCCTGAATATTTTGCGGCTTGGGAGCAGCGGGCCAAAGCGTTTCGTGAAAGTGGTATCAAGTCTGACTTGTCTTTAGATTACGGCCCGGCAGACCGCCAAAAGCTGGATTTGTTCCACCCCGCAACAAAACCCAAAGGCTTGGTTGTGTTCGTTCACGGCGGTTACTGGATGAAACTGAACCGATCTTATTTCTCACATCTTGCAGCGGGCCCGCTTGCCAACGGCCGGGCTGTGGCCATTCCTTCCTACACCTTGGCGCCTGATGCACGGATCAGTGGCATTACGCGTGAGATTGCCCAAGCGGTTATGTTTGCGGCAAGCCGCATTGATGGCCCGATCCATCTATCAGGCCACTCCGCAGGCGGGCATCTGGTTGCCAGAATGATTTGCACCGACAGCCCGATTGATCCTGTCGTACAAGCCCGCATTGCAAAGGTTGTTTCGATCAGCGGCGTGCATGATTTACGCAATCTGGTGAAAACCAAGATGAATGATATGCTGCAACTGACACCCGAAGAAGCCACCGCTGAAAGCCCTTGCCTAGGCAAACCGATAGCAGGGGCAAATGTAACCTGTTGGGTTGGTGCGGATGAACGGCCGGAGTTTATACGCCAAAGCCATTTGCTGCACGATATGTGGGGCAAACAAGGGGCTACTATGGATGTTTATCTTGACCCCGATAAGCATCATTTTAATGTTATTGGTAGCTTAAATCTGCCAAATTCCAAACTGACCCAAACGCTTTTGGGAAAATAAAAGCGTCAACCAATGGAAGGCCTGAAAACCATTCAAATGAGGTGCCCCACCCATATACCCATCGCCACCGCGCTTTACGCCACGTAATATAGCTTAATACATACATAAGTGGCAATTTTAGACCGACATCCAGCTTTTTTCGCCTTACCCCTTTTTTTGTGCCTGCAGTTAAACTATCTTCTTTATATAAAGATGCGCCCGATTGCTTGAGGGGCTGCACTTTAAGAATGAACTTCGGGGGCACCCGATCAATGGGAAGGGAATTATACCTATGAGCAAACGTGATGATCTGATTGCACAATATGCAGGCGACCTGCGCGATAAATGCGGCATGGAACCTGATATGGATCTACTGACAAAAGTGACCATCGGCTGCGGCCCCGCAATTTACAATGCGGACGCGGCAACCGTTGCAGGTACTCAGGAAAGCGAACTTGAAACTGTTAAAAACAACTTCCTGATCAAAAAACTAGGCCTGTCTGAGGGCCCGGAATTGATGGATGCAATTAACTCTGTCCTGACAACATATGGCCAGTCAAACCGCAACAAATACCGCGCGGTTGTTTACTACATGCTGGCGAAACATTTCGGCAAAGAAGCTGTTTACGGTTAAGTCTTATAGATTTATCTGAATAAAAGGGTGCTCTTCAGGGTGCCCTTTTTTATGCCCTCAACGGCAGCCCCAAAATATCACGGGCTTGCTGCCAACTGGCTACGGGCCGCGCGTATTTTTCGCACAATTCAGCCGCACGCGCCACAAGGGCAGCATTTGACGGGGCCAGTGTGTTGCGATCAATGCGCATGTTATCTTCCAACCCCGTGCGGGTATGCCCGCCTGCCGCAATCGACCATTCGTTCACAATAATCTGGCCGGAAGCGACCCCCGCACCACACCAAGTAGCTTCTGGTGCAATCCGTTTCACTGTCTTCACATAAAAATCAAAAACATCGCGATCTACGGGCATCGCATTTTTCACCCCCATGACAAACTGAATGTGCAGCGGCCCTTTCAGGCGACCATCCTTTTGCATCTTCACCGCTTGAAAAATATGCGACAGATCAAACGCTTCTATTTCAGGTTTCACATCATATTTGATCATCTCTGACGCCAGCCAGTTCACCAGATCAGGCTGGTTTTCATAAACCCGCGTCGGRAAATTRTTYGASCCRACMGAAAGTGASGCCATRTCAGGGGCCAGCGATAACATRCCRCCGCGTTCATGCCCSGCACCTGATCGCCCGCCCGTTGAAAGCTGCACRATCATRCCSGGGCAATGYTTTTCAATCCCTTCTTTCARGGCSGCAAAYCKKTCAGGGTCAGAGCTGGGYGWTTGATCTTCATTGCGCACATGRCAATGCGCAATCGTRGCMCCYGCYTCAAAMGCSGCRTGSGTRCTTTCCACYTGTTCCGCAACCGTTGTCGGCACCGCCACGTTATGCGCYTTTGTCGGCACAGAGCCGGTGATTGCCACACAAATAATACARGGATTGCTCATTTCTTAACCTTTATAYCCRCCCAGATCACAAATGATCYGCCATTCATTYTCAGTTACAGGCTGCACTGACAGGCGCGAATTTTTCACCAGCACCATATCCGCCAGCCGCGCGTCCGTCTTGATCTGTTCCAGTGTCACGGGGTTTGGCATATCGCCCACCGCGCGAATATCAACGCATTCCCAGCCCGGATCATCGGTGGTGCTGTCCGCATGACATTCCGCACTGACCTCAATCACCCCGACAATGCGTTTTTCGTTCACTGAATGGTAGAAAAAGCCCAGATCGCCAACCGCCATCCGGCGCATGAAATTACGCGCCTGATAATTGCGCACCCCGTCCCATTCTTCACCGGCCTGCCCCTTGGCAACCTGTTTATCCCAGCCCCATGCATTGGGTTCGGATTTAAATAACCAATAAGCCATTTCCTATCCCTCTCGTTTCAAAGGGCGTGACATCAACTGATGCAACGCATCTTCAACCGATAATTGCTGTTGTAATACGGCAGAGACAGCCGTGCAAATCGGCATTTCAATCCGGTGTTTTCCCGCCAAAGCGGCAACGGCTTTTGCGGTGGCAATACCTTCTACCGTATTGGTTTGACCAAAATCAGACGCAGACCCTACCTGATGCCCGAATGAATAATTGCGCGATTGCGGTGAGGTGCAACTCAGCACCAAATCGCCAAAGCCGGACAGGCCTGACAGGGTTTCCGCCTGCGCCCCCATGCTGCCCGCCAGTGCTTTCAATTCAGCAAAGCCGCGCGTCAGCAAAGCTGCCTGCGCACTTTCACCAAGCCCCGCACCGCGCACGATGCCACATGCAATGGCGTATACATTTTTCAACGCGCCACCCAGTTGTACACCTTTAACATCATCGGTCAGATACATCCGCATTGTCGGCGTAGACAGCATTTTTTGCAAAGATGCGCCAAGAGCCGCATCCGTCACCCCCAGCGTCAACGCCGTTGGTTTGCCACTTGCAATTTCACCTGCAAACCCCGGGCCAGAGATGGCACCCGTTACACATTGCGGTAATTCATCCCTTAAAATATCCGTCTGACTGGCCCCGCTTTCCAGCTCTATCCCTTTCGCGCACATCAAAATCGGGCAGCGGATTGCGGCGAAGTTTTCAGCCTGCAAAACCGCGCGTGTGACCTGTGCGGGAACAACCATCAAAAGCGCATCCGATCCGCTGAGATCCGATAATTCAGCCGTCGCCCTTAACCCTTCAGGCAGCGTTATATCTGGCAGATAAGCCGTTTTATGCGTTTCAGAAAGCCACGCCATCTGCCGCGTATCCCGCCCCCAAAGCGTTACACGATGCCCGCCATTTGCCAGCACACTTGCCAAAGCCGAGCCAAAAGCACCAGCACCGATCACCCCGATATTGCTCATGCTTTAGCCCCTTTTTTGCCTGATCCCAACATAGGTTTTGCCGTTTGATCCAACGGCCAGCGCGGGCGGGCGGCAAGGGCCATTGTGCTGAAATCATCTGCGCGGTATTTTTCAACCCCGACCCAAGCAATCATTGCCGCGTTATCTGTGCAATATTTCAAAGGGGGCGCCAGAAATGCAAAGCCATGTGCTGCACAAAGCCCCTGCAATCCGTCCCGAATAACTGTGTTCGCTGCCACACCGCCTGCCACGGCCAACACGGGGGTTGCGGTGTTTGTGGCTTCCATAAACGCCAAACAGGCACGGCGGGTTTTTTCAACCAGCGTATCGGCCACAGCCGCCTGAAACCCTGCACAAAGATCAGCACGATCCTGCACTGTCAGCCCGCCTTTTTCATCGACAATCAAATCCCGCGCACGGCGCAATGCGGTTTTCAGGCCTGAAAAAGACATGTCACACCCCGCACGATCCAGCAGGGGTCGCGGAAGTTTGAACCGTTTTGCATCGCCCTGAAGCGCTTCACGTTCCACCAACGGCCCGCCGGGGTTGCCCAAGCCCAACAGCTTGGCGGTTTTATCAAACGCTTCACCGGGGGCATCGTCAATGGTGCCACCAAGCCGTGTAAACCTATCCGCCGCGTGAACAATCAGAAACTGGCAATGCCCGCCACTGACCAGCAGCATCAAATAGGGAAATGCCGTGCCATCGGTCATACGCGGCGTCAGCGCATGGCCCGCCAGATGGTTGACACTGATCAGCGGTTTGCCGGAACCTGCCGCCAAGCCTTTGGCGCACATCACGCCACTTAAAACCCCCCCGATCAGGCCAGGGCCGGATGTAACCGCTATCGCATCCACATCCGCCAAAGTCATCGCCGCACCCCGCAACGCCGCTTCCACACATAAATCCAGCCGTTCCGCATGCGCACGCGCCGCTATTTCAGGCACTACACCACCGAAATCCGCATGCAGATCACATTGATCAAACACCACCGACGCCAAAACCTGCGCAGACTGCCCTGCCTTATGGCACACCACTGCCGCCGCAGTGTCATCGCAACTGCTTTCCAGCCCTAGAATTGTGACGGTATCAGACATTGCCAAAATCAGCCTTACATGTTCATTTAATGCTGAAGTACCACCTGACCCAAAAGCAAGCAATGGCAACCCTATCATGAATACACTGCCCACAACCCTGTTGATGATCCGCGCTTACGATCAGGCGGTTGATTTTGTAGCGGAACTGGCCTTGCCCAACCCTGTGATCTACGCCCCGATGGTGCAGATTGAACAGCTGAACACGGGCCAAACCTTGCCACCCGCCGACCTTGTGATTTTCACCTCGGCCAATGCCCTGCGCCTATATGCCGATAAAACGCAGCATAGAGGCGATGTGTTTTGCGTTGGTAGTGTAACAAAACGCGCAGCCACCGAACGCGGGTTTAACATTTTGCAAAGCTTTGAAACCGCCGAACAACTGATCGGGTTTTTTCGTGAAAACACGGCTGATACCAAAAGCATCCTTTACCCCAGAGCAGAAACTGTATCGCATGACATCACAACCAGCCTGTCAGCCATGGGGTGCCGGATCACGGGTGCAATCCTTTATCGCCAAACCTTTCTGCCCTTGTCGGATCAAGCCATCAAACTAATCGAATCATCCCCCGTTCTGGTGCCGGTTCTTTCCAAAGAAATTGCCAAACGCATGCGTGCGGCCCTAACCCCCCTGAAACCGCGCGATTTGTCGCTGGTTTGCATCAGCCCCGCTGTTGCCGCTGTTTTCAATGGTTTTAACGTGAAAACAGCACAAAGCCCCACACGCGCAGCTTTAATGGAACAGATTAAAATCTGTTTCGTTGTGTAGAAAATCTCAACAAGCCCTTTAAGATCGGCAAACCACGTCTTATATTCAACCTGTTAAATAAAGGTATTCCCCCGTGGCAGATAAAGACATCGAAAACCCAGAAGCAGACACCATAAAAGACGATGAAACAACTCAGGATGTGGTAGAAGAAACATCCGAAGATGAAGCCGTGTTTGATGAACAGGAAGAGCCGGAAGAAGAAGAGGAACGCAATCTGTCATCCGGCATTCTGCGCGTTCTGGCTATTCTGGCGGTTGGTGCCGTTGGCGGCATATGGGCCGCGCCCAAAATTGCCCCGATGTTGCCTGCAGGATTAAAACCTGTAGCAGAGTTTCTATCACCTCAGGCCGATACATCTGCACAGATCACCGCTTTGCAAACTGATTTTGAAGCCCGCCTTGCCAAGGTTGAAGCGGCAGGTGATCAACAGGAAGTTATCACACAAATCACCCCTGTGCTGGATCAGCTTAAAAGCAAAGACGCTGATTTAGGCGCAAACATTGATGCACTTTCGCAATCCACAAAGGTGCTGAAAGATAGCCTTGCCGCATTGCAGGCAGATCTGACAAAAATCACCGCACGCCAAGCACTGACCTCGCAAAACGGGCAGGTTTCGGATGAAGCTTTGCAACAGTTTGAAGATAAGCTGGCCGCGATTACCGATGCCCAGCAAAAACTGAACCAAAGCCAGTCTCAGGCGGTTGAGGCGCAACAGGATGCCAGCAGTAAACTGCGTATGGCTGAAGCGACAAGTGCTTTGGCGCAAATTACAAATGCTTTGAAAGCGGGCAAGCCGTTTCAAGCGGCCCTAACCCGGCTTTCAAATGCCACAGATATAACAGCCCCCGCAGGGCTGACAGATATTGCCGGCAAGGGCACACCACCCTTGCCGGCCCTGAAAAAACAATTTCCTGATCTTGCGCGCACCGCCTTGCACAATGATGCCGCCGCAAGTGCAGGCGACACAACTCTTGGACTGTTCACTTCATTCTTGAAATCACAGGTCGGCACACGGTCATTGGAACCGCAATCAGGTGATAATCTGGATGCGGTACTATCGCGTATTGAGGCGGCATTGGATGCAGGCGACACAGCCGCCACACTAACCGAAACCGCTGCCCTAAGTGCGCCTGCACAAGAAACCATGGCGGAATGGATTGCGGCGTTAACGCGGTTAAACACTGCCACATCAGCAGTGCAAGCCGTACAGCAACAACTCACAACCAATTAGGCAAAACATATTATGATCTGGTCACTTGTAAGAATTATCCTGTTCATCTGCACCATCGCCCTGATCACTTTCGGCGTTGTTTTCCTGATCGACACCGGCGGCGAGGTGCGGGTTTCCATCGCCGCAATGGAATACAGTTTCAGCCCGCTTATGGCCGCGATTGCCGTTATATTACTGCTTGTCGCGGTTTGGCTGGTGATCATAGCGCTTGGCTTGGTCTTGGCCATATTCCACTTCTTCAACGGCGATGAAACCGCAATTACCCGCTACTTCAACCGCAACCGCCAAAAGCGCGGCTTTGATGCGCTGGCCGAAGGCATGGTCGCTTTGGCTTCCGGCGAGGGTAAAACTGCAATGGCACAGGCCCACAAGGCCGAAAAATTGCTGGCCCGACCGGAGCTGACCAATCTGGTCAGCGCACAGGCAGCCGAAATGACCGGCGACACCAAAAAAGCCCTGAAATACTATAAAAACCTGCTGCAAGACGACCGCACGCGGTTTGTCGGGGTACGCGGTTTGATGAAACAAAAACTGGCAGATGGCGATACAGACACGGCAATGAAACTGGCCGAAAAAGCCTTTGCCCTGCGCCCTGCACATGTTGACACGCAAAACCTGTTGTTTGAAATGCAATCTGACGCGGGCGACTGGTCAGGGGCGCGTGAAACCCTTGCAACCAAAATACGCACAGGGTCACTTCCCAAAGATGTTGGCCGTCGCCGTGAAGCTATTCTGGCTTTGGCAGATGCAAAAGACAAACTGGACGCAGGCGAAATGGATGCGGGCAAAGCTGCCGTTTTGAACGCTAATAAACTATCCCCCACTTTAATCCCTGCCGCTGTTCTGGCCGCTGAAATGCAAAGCCTGTCGGGCAATAAATCAAGTGCTGCCAAAATCCTGAAAAAAGCATGGGGCGGTAATCCGCATCCTGAACTGGCCGCAGCTTTTGCCGAGATTGAAGAAGATGAAACCTCGGCCCAACGCTTAAAACGTTTCAATGCGCTGACCAAAGTGAACCCCAATGACACCGAAACCCGCTTGTTGAAGGCAGAACTTGCCTTGGCTGACGAAGATTTCCCCGCTGCGCGCCGAGCGTTAGGCGACTTGCATGAAGCAGAGCCAACCGCGCGTTCCCTATCCATCATGGCCGCCATTCATCGTGGCGAAGGGGCCGGTGATGAAGTGGTACGCGGCTGGCTGAGCAAAGCCCTGACCGCATCACGCGGGCCACAATGGATTTGCGGATCATGTAACAAAATCCATGATGCATGGGCACCTAAATGTGACAACTGTAAAGCTTTCGATAGCATGGAGTGGAAATCACCACCCGCCAGCGACGACATAGCGCAAACAACACGGGTGTTGCCGTTTGTAGAAAGCGTGTTGACCGTTTCAGACAATACAGACGAAGAAGCGCCTGAAGCTTAGGCTTCACGCCACTTCTTTAAAATCAGCTTGGCTGTCATCAAATCAAGATGCGCCCCGCCACCGTTTTTAAACAGTGTAATATCGCTGTTGTTGCCCTTGGGAAACGCGCCTGAGGCAATATCATAATAATCCGCAAGCACATCATTTTCAGTGATCGCACCGCTTTCAATCGGTATTTTCAGCTCTCCGATATGGTTAATCGTGGTTTCCCTGCTATCCACAAAAATCTTTGTTTTCTGCATGGTTAAATCATTAACCTCACGCATATCAGGCCGGTAAGCCCCAATCAAATTGATATGCTGGCCGTCTTGCAACCAAGCCCCGTCAATCACAGGATCAGAGGACATTGTAGCACAGTTGATAATGTCCGCACGGCTTACCGCTTCGGCCAAATCAGTGGCTTGTGAAATGTCGTAATCCCCCGATAATTCCGCTACCATTCTGGCTGCATTTTCAGGGCTGCGGTTCCAAACCGTAAAACGTGCATCTTCAAAAACGCTGGCATAAGCCGCCACCATATTGCGCGAAACCGTGCCGGCCCCGACAATCAGAATGTCTTTACTATCCGTGCGCGCCAGTAGTTTTGCCCCCAGCAAACTGTCACCTGCCGTTTTCCATTTTGTCACCAGATGAAAATCAACCAGCGCTTCCAACTGCCCGGTTTCATCATCAAACAACATCACCCCGCCATTGACCATCGGAATGCCTTTGGCGGTGTTTTCAGGCACAATCGTGGCACTTTTGACCAACACACCCAACCCGTCAATCCAGGCAGAGCGCGATAAAAGCGTGTCATCACCGCGATAGGCAAAGCTGTCAGAAACACTGGCCTTGGGCAGTTGGTGCCCTGCCACCATAGCATCCGTAATATCCTGCCATTGCAGGATTTTATCCATTTCGTCAAAGCCGATAAACGGTACAGTCATGTGCCTATTCCTTTATGTCCGAGCGTGTCAAAAGCCCGTGTGCAATCAAACAATCCACCCAGCCCTGCGGCCCTTCAAACAAATGTGTTTGCCAACCGCAATCATGTGCTGCGTCAATATTATCGACGCGGTCATCGGTAAACAACAGGGCTTCGGGCGGCAGACCGCAACCTTTTTCCACCATCCGGTAAATCTGTTTTGCGGGTTTGATCACCCCCATATGACCCGAGATATAGCGTTGATCGAACAGACCTAAATCAGGGTATTTTGTTTCTGCATAGGCAAAACTGACAATACCAAAATTCGACAAGGCAAAAACCGGAATGGCTTTGGCTTGCAAAGCCCGCAGGCTGGCCCAAGACAGATCTATTGCAGGGGTTGCCATTTCAATCCAGCGATCATGCCACATGCGGATTTCCACACGGAACTCAGGGTATTTTTCGGCCCATGCGTAAATGGTTTCCTGAAACGGGCCGCCTGCGTCAATCACATCATTCATGCCGTGTAAGTCAACTGTTTCAAATATTTTTTTGCGTCTGTCTGATCCCACAATCGCATCATAAAACCGTTCCGGCTGCCATTCTATCAGCACATTACCAATGTCAAAGATCACCGCTTTTATCATACGGGCTGCTTCCGCTTTGCCATCTGAACCTCGCGTTCCAGCATATCCAGAAACCGTGATCTATCCGCTTTGGAAAACGGCTTGCCACCGCCTTGACGGAACGGATCAGCAGCACGTAAATCCGCCATCAAATCGCGCGTGGCCAAGCGGTTGCCGATATTGCCCTTGGTAAAAACCTCACCATTATGCTGGATCACTTGTGCGTCATTTTCGATACATTTCGCCGCCAGCGGAATATCCCCGGTCACCACCACATCACCGGGGCCTGCGCGGTCGGCAATCCACATGTCGGCCACATCGGGGCCGTCCGCTACAATCACGTTTTCAACTAACGGGTGCGGGTTTGGCCGCAAGCCGCCGTTGGACACAATATAGGTTAGCAACTTGTGCCGTTCTGCCACACGCACCACCTCATCCTTCACCGGGCACGCATCTGCATCTATGAAAATACGTGTCATTTTTTCTTGGGACTCACCTTGAACTCATCCGGGATCGGCATGCGGTTAAACGCGTCCAGCCCCGCCACTTTATAGGCCTCTGCCAGTGTCGGGTAGTTGAACGTGTTTTCAACAAAATAATCGACCGTGCCCTTCAGGTTCAAAACCGCCTGTGCGATATGGATCAATTCGGTGGCGCCTTCCCCCACGATTTGCACACCCAGTAAACGGCGGGTTTTCAGCGATACCAGCATTTTCAACATGCCGCGATCCAGCCCCATGATATGCCCGCGCGAGGTTTCGGAAAACCGTGCGACCCCCACTTCATAAGGAATACTCAGTTCATTCACTTCCTCTTCCGACATGCCCACCGTGGACATTTCAGGCACGGAATAAACCCCGTAAGGAAACCACGGGCTTTCGGGCAGGGTTGGGATTTCCAGCGCATGACAAGAGGCAATCCGCCCCTGTTGCAACGATGTTGACGCAAGGCTTGGATGCCCGATCACATCGCCGGCCGCATAGATATGCGGCACGTCGGTTTGATAGGTTTTGCGGTTCACATCCAAGCGCCCGCGCTTGTCGGTTTTCAACCCGACCGCATCCAGGTTCAGGCTTTGCGTACTGCCCATGCGCCCCGCCGCAAACAGCAGCATTTCAGCGCGCACATGGCGGCCATTGGCCATAGAGATTTCCACAAAACTGCCTTTGTCTTCAACCTTTTCCACCGCAGAACCCAGCCGTAAATCAACACCGTTGGTGCGGATTTGCTGGGTGAATTCTGCGATCAGTGTTTTGTCGATAAAGTCCAGAAACGTCGGGCGCGGCTCTACCAGTGTAACCCGCACATCCAGCGCGCTGAACATGGTGGCATATTCCACCCCGATCACGCCCGCACCGATCACAATCAGACTGCGTGGAATTTTATCCATTTCCAAAAGATCATCACCATCCACAACGGTGGTTTTATTGAACGGGATATAATCGGGGCGATATGTATGGGTGCCTGTTGCAATCAGAAACTTGTCGGCGGTCAGGTGGCAATTTTCATCGCCCGATACATCCACCTCTATTTCGTTCATACCGATAAAATGCGCGTCCCCCGTCATGCTTTCCACGTGATTACGGGTGAATTGGTGTTCCATAATATCCACCTCGTGATCCAGCGTTTTGTGCAAACGCTCTTTTAGATCACTGGCTTTAATCTCTTGCTTGGCGCGGTATGAGCGGCCATAAAAACTGCGTTCGCGCCAGCCCGACAGGTTCATCACGGTTTCACGCAAAGTCTTTGACGGAATGGTGCCGGTATGTACGGAAACCCCGCCCATACGCGGGTTACGTTCAATCACCAAAACACGGCGTTGCAGTTTTGCCGCCTGAATGGCCGCCGCCCGCCCCGCAGGCCCACTGCCGATCACGATTAAATCATAATGTTCCATTAAACCCTCTTACGTCTTTATATTCCAATTACCATACAGTGCTATGAAGGCTTGCAAAACCGTTATCTTTACAGGCTTTTGTGCATCACCAAAGCATCTACCAGCCCGTCTTCAGGGTGGTTGAATGCCTTTGGAATACGGCCAATTATATCAAATCCATATCTTTGCCATATGGCCACAGCGCGGGTGTTATTGGCCAGCACAAAATTGAACTGCATCGCCTGAAACCCCATTTCAGGGGCAGTTTTCAGGCTGTGTTCCAACATCGCGCGTGCAACGCCTTTGCCTCTGGCATCCGCATGGGTTGCAAAGCCGCAATTACAGATATGCCCGCCATTGCCGCCCTGATTGGGGCAGATGTAATAGGTGCCTAAAACGCAGCCATCAATTTCGGCAACAAAGGCCGAATGGCTGCCGTCACACCAAAACGCCAGCGCATCATTTTCAGAAATATCCGGGTCAACCGCATAGGTTTCACCGGCCCGAAAAATCGGTTTCAGGATCGTCCAGATAGCCGCGCGATCCTGCTTTTCTGCTTTGCGAATAAAGGTCAGCTTAAAATTCCACCACGGCCCGAATTGACTTGCCTTCATGCATCAGATCAAAGCCTTTGTTGATATCTTCCAGCGGCATTTTATGGGTGATCATCGGATCAATTTCAATCTTGCCGTCCATGTACCAATCAACGATTTTCGGCACATCGGTGCGCCCGCGCGCACCACCAAATGCAGTGCCGCGCCAGACCCGGCCTGTAACCAGTTGGAAGGGGCGCGTGGAAATTTCGGCACCCGCAGGGGCGACACCGATGATAATGCTTTCGCCCCAGCCTTTGTGCGCGGCTTCCAAAGCGGTGCGCATGACAGTAACATTACCAGTTGCGTCAAAGGTATAATCAGCACCACCACCCGTTAGGGCAACCAGATGTTCCACCAGATCCCCCGTTACTTTTGACGGGTTCACAAAGTCGGTCATGCCAAACCGCGTGGCCATTTCAACCTTACCATCATTCAGATCAACACCAACGATTTGATCGGCTCCTGCCAGACGCAAGCCTTGCACAACGTTCAGACCAATGCCGCCCAGACCAAATACAATCGCGGTTGAACCAATTTCAACCTTAGCCGTATTGATCACCGCACCGATGCCCGTGGTTACACCGCAACCGATGTAACAAATCTTGTCAAACGGGGCGTCTTTGCGCACTTTCGCCAGCGCGATTTCGGGCAGAACCGTATGATTGGCAAAAGTTGAACAGCCCATGTAGTGCAGGATCGGGGTGCCATCCAACATTGAAAAACGGCTGGTGCCGTCAGGCATCAGGCCTTGGCCTTGGGTTGCGCGAATTGACTGGCACAGGTTGGTTTTCGGGTTCAGACAGTAATCACACTCACGGCATTCAGGCGTGTATAAAGGGATCACATGATCGCCAACTTCAAGGCTGGTAACCCCTGCGCCAAGTTCGACCACAACGCCTGCACCTTCATGGCCCAAAATAGCTGGAAACATGCCTTCGGGGTCATCGCCCGACAGGGTAAAAGCATCGGTGTGGCAAAGGCCCGTGGCCTTAATTTCAACCAGAACCTCACCCGCTTTGGGGCCTTCAAGGTTCACTTCCATTATTTCCAATGGTTTCCCGGCCTCAAGTGCCACGGCTGCACGTGTTCTCATGTCATTTCTCCGATCAATTTGGCGTTACTCTGTTGGAACACCACGTCAAAATCAAGCAAATTACAAGAAACGGGGTGACTGTTTTCGTGTACAGGTTTAGGGTTACGCGAAAACAAACAAAAGAGACTGAGCTTTGGAACAATACGACGTTTTAGTAATCGGTGGTGGCGTGAACGGTTGCGGCATCGCCCGCGATGCGGTTGGGCGCGGCTTGAAAGTGGCCCTTGTAGAACAGGGTGATCTGGCGTGCGAGACCTCTTCTTCATCCACAAAACTATTTCACGGCGGCTTGCGCTATCTGGAATTTTACGAATTCGGTCTGGTCAAGAAAGCCCTGATTGAACGCGAGGTTCTGTTGCGCAACATGCCCCATATCGCATGGCCCATGCGCTTTATCATCCCGCACCTTTCAGGCATGCGCCCGAAACTGATGCTACGTGCGGGATTATTTATTTATGACTATATCGGCGGGCGAAAAATGTTGCCGCCCACCAAAACCGTCAACCTGACCAAAGGCCCTTTGGGGGATCCGTTGGATGATGCAATTAAGGTCGGCTTTGAATATTCCGATTGCGCCGTTGATGACGCGCGTCTTGTGGTGCTGAATGCCCGTGATGCGGCAGATCGCGGTGCCAAGATCATGGTGCGTACCCGCTTTACATCGGCCACACCCAAAGACGGCCAGTGGGTTGCCAGTGTGAAAGATATGCACAGCGGCAAAACCAAGAAAGTTCAAGCCCGTGTTCTGGTCAATGCAGGCGGCCCTTGGGTGAAAAGCATTATTGAAGATCAACTGCAATCTGAAACCCCTGAAAATATCCGCCTTGTGCGCGGCTCACATATTGTGGTGCCTAAAATTTACGATCACGACCGCGCCTATTTTTTCCAGATCGAAGATGGCCGTCTGGTTTTCACCATTCCATATGAAAACGATTTTACCTTGATCGGCACCACGGATGCAGATCATGAAGGTGATCCCGCTGATCCGCAGTGTAGTGACGAAGAAGCGGAATATCTGTGCAAAGTGGTTTCGAAAAACTTCAAGAAAGACATCACAACCGATGATGTTGTCTGGCGTTACGCAGGTGTGCGCCCTTTGCATGATACCAGTGAAGGCGACGCAAAATCTGCGTCCCGCGATTATGAAATTAAGGTGCGCCAAATCGACGGTAGTGCGCTGATCAACATCTTTGGCGGCAAAATCACCACGTATCGCAAACTGTCAGAAGAAGTTGTGGCCGAACTGGCCGAGTTTACCAACATGATCGGCAAACCCTGGACGCATCACGCCCACCTGCCTGGTGGTGATTTTGCGTTGCAACAAAAAGATGAGCTAATCGCCCAGTTTCGTTGGGATTTTCCGTTTCTGGATGAAGAGCAGGTGCGCCGCATGTTCAAATCCTACGGCACACAAGCCACTGAAATGCTGCGCGGCATTACCAAGGCCAAAGAAATGGGTAAAAACTTTGGTTCCGGCCTAACCGAAATAGAGGTCAAATGGTTGATGGATAAAGAATGGGCACAAACCGCAGAGGATGTGGTTTGGCGCAGAAGCAAACTTGGGTTACGCTTAACCAAACGGCAAGTTACCGCGCTGAACACATGGATGAAAAAGGCAACTGCATGACGCATATACTAGCGATTGACCAAGGCACCACTTCCAGCCGTGCGATTTTGTTTGATAGTGATCTGCGACCGGTCTCAAAGGGACAACAAGAGTTCCGCCAGATATTTCCCAAGGCAGGTTGGGTGGAACATGACCCCGAAGAAATATGGGAAACCACGCTGGCCACTTGTAAAGAAGCCCTGACCGAAAAAGCCGCCGCTATTGGCATTACCAACCAACGCGAAACCGTGGTGATTTGGGATAAGGTTACTGGTAAGGCCATCTATAATGCAATTGTCTGGCAGGATCGGCGCACGGCGGATTACTGTGCTGGGTTAAAAGCGGCAGGGCACGAAGCCGCTGTTACTGAAAAAACTGGCTTGCTGTTAGACCCTTATTTTTCCGCCACAAAGATCAACTGGATATTAACCAATGTGCAAGGTGCGCGCGCACGCGCTAACGCAGGTGAGTTGCTTTGTGGCACCATCGATTGTTTTTTAATCTGGCGGCTAACAGGCGGCAAGGTTCATGCAACTGACGCCACCAACGCATCGCGCACCATGCTTTATAATATCCATTCAGGCGCGTGGGATAGTGATTTGCTGGCCCTGTTTGATGTGCCTGAAAACATGCTGCCARMSGTYAAAGACAGCTCTGCYRAYTTCGGCGAAACSCARGCRGAWATWTTCGGKSMRCCCATYCCYATYMGSGGTGTTGCAGGCGATCAGCAAGCCGCAACCGTRGGGCAGGCCTGYTTYGATGTSGGCATGATGAAATCWACCTATGGCACMGGYTGTTTTGCGATATTGAAYACKGGCRCACAGGCGGTACAATCCMAAAACCGCYTGCTGACCACMATMGCWTATCARCTGAAYGGCMARCCGACTTATGCACTGGAAGGTTCCATTTTTATCGCAGGKGCSGTGGTGCAATGGCTGCGSGACGGKYTGGGTATTATTGATGATGCGCRCGAAACWCARAAGYTGGCAGARGCCGCYGACCCCGAACAATCCGTGGTCATYGTGCCTGCCTTTACSGGCCTTGGSGCACCTTATTGGGATGCCGAWTGTCGCGGGGCCATWTAYGGKCTGACCCGCAATTCWGGCCCCAAAGAACTAGCCAAAGCYGCCTTGCAAWSTGTGGCTTTTCAAACCCGCGATTTACTGGAAGCCATGCGYAAAGACTGGGATTGGGGCAGTGACACAGTGCTGCGTGTGGATGGYGGCATGACARGYAGCGACTGGACAATGCAATATCTGGCMGACCAGTTGAAYGCSCCTGTTGAYCGGCCTGAAGTAACCGAAACYACCGCCAAAGGGGCGGCYTATCTRGCWGGGYTGGCSATMGAYYTWTACCCWGGCTTGGATGMMTTTAAAAAYACATGGCAACTTGAAAAACGTTTTATTCCATCAATAGATGATAAGGTCAGGCAGAAGGAATATGATCAATGGACAGACGCCGTTCAGCGCACATTATCG
>JAESRV010000053.1 GCA_016764475.1 Amylibacter sp. | reverse complement strand
AGGCCAGGCGCCCTGATGCCGTCGTCATTTGTGATAAGAATGCGCATATTTGCCTGCCTGTAGTATTTGTTACCGGATGGCTACACTATTGCGACTTTGGTTGGAAGGGGCGTTATGCCAAAACCCCGTCCTTGTTGATGCGTGTTTTGCCGCCCATGTATCCGTGCAACACTTCCGGCAGTTCCACTGAGCCGTCTTCCTGTTGGCCGTTTTCCAGCACTGCGATCAGGCAACGGCCTACGGCCAGACCTGAACCGTTTAAGGTGTGTACAAATTCCGGTTTTTTAGCACCATTACGGCGGAAACGTGCGTTCATGCGGCGTGCTTGGAAATCACCGCAGACCGAACAGCTGGAAATTTCGCGGTAAGTGTCTTGGCCGGGCAACCATACTTCAATGTCGTGGGTGCGCCGCGCGCCAAAACCGATGTCGCCGGTGCATAAAAGCACGGTGCGGTATGGCAGGTTCAGGCGTTCCAGAATGCCTTGGGCGCATTTGGTCATGCGGTCCAGTTCATCGCGGCTGTCTTCGGGTTTGGTGATGCTGACCATCTCGACCTTTTCGAACTGGTGTTGGCGCAACATACCTGATGTATCACGGCCCGCAGAACCCGCTTCTGAGCGGAAACATAAAGAATGGGCTACGAAACGGCGTGGTAGGGCGGCATCATCCTGGATGGTGTCTGATACGATGTTGGTTAATGGTACTTCGGATGTGGGTACCAGCCACCAGCCGTTGGTGGTTTGGTAGCTGTCTTCGGCGAATTTGGGCAGTTGACCTGTGCCTGTCATGGCTTCATCGCGCACCAGAACGGGGGTGTTAACTTCCGTCAGGCCGTTTTCGCTTGTGTGCGTGTCCAACATGAACTGCGCAAGTGCGCGGTGAACGCGGGCCACGGCGCCCGATAGGATGACAAAGCGGGAACCGCTGATTTTTGCGGCCAGTTCAAAATCCATGCCACCTTGCACGGCGGGCAGCTCATAGTGTTCTTTGGGTTTGAAATGCAGCGAAAGCGGCATGCCCCAGCGGTGGATTTCCACGTTGTCGGCTTCATCCTTGCCCAAAGGCGTGTCTTCGAACGGGCTGTTGGGCAGGGTCATCAGCAGGGTTTGCAAAGCGTCGTTCTGGGCTTTTGCTTCAGCTTCCAGTTCCGCTATTTCGGCTTTTTTATCAGCGACTAATGCCCGCAGGCGTTTGAACTCTTCATCCTGACCCTGCGCCTTGGCACGGCCTATATCCTTGGATGCCGCATTGCGTTCGGCCAGTGCCTGTTCGGCGCGTGTGATCTTGGCGCGGCGGTTTTCATCTATCGCCAGAATTTCAGCAGACATCGGTGATACGCCGCGCATTGCCAGGGCTGCGTCGAAGTTTTCGGGGTTTTCGCGGATGGCGCGGATGTCATGCATGGGGGTCACCTGATCTGATTTGAGTCGTATTGCCCCCGCGTTTAACGTAAGTTTTAACGAGTTTAAACCAGCGAGTTCCCAAGGGGCTGCAAAAAGCTTGAAATGAGCGATTTAAACACCAGATAAAAGTAAGTATCGCGGCTTGTCTTTGGCAAATGTTAAAGATAGTGTCCGCGTGATTGAAATGGGCGGGGGTAACCTGCCGAAAGACAAAAGGACTAACCCCATGTTTGCAAGCCCAGCTTATGCACAAGCCATAGGTGGTGCCGGTGGCATTACCAGCTTTATTCCCCTGATTCTGATCTTTGCGATCATGTATTTTCTGATGATCCGCCCGCAGCAAAAGAAAATGAAACAACACCGTGCGATGGTTGCCGATTTACGCAAAGGTGACCAGATTGTTACGGCTGGTGGGATCATGGGTAAGGTGACCAAAGTGGGCTCTGACAACGAGGTTGAGGTGCAAATCGCAACTGGCGTAAAAGTGAAGATTGTTCAGCATACTATCCAGACAGTTTTGAATAAGACCGAACCTGCAAAATAACGAAAAGGCGGGCGTATGCTTCAGTTTTCTTTTGCCAAAAAACTCCTGATTTGGGCGGTTTGTGTCGTCGGGGTTCTGATGGCTGTACCGAACCTGTTTTACAACACTGTTGAGCAATCCAATGATGCAAAGGCGGCATTGATTGCGGGGGTGCCTGCAACCGATGCGCTGACGGCGCAGGCTGAAGGCTGGCCTGCATGGATGCCCTCATCACTGGTCAACCTTGGGCTTGATCTGCGCGGTGGCGCGCATTTGCTGGCCGAGGTGCAGGTGGAAGAAGTATATGCCGAACGTATCGGCAGCTATTGGCCGCTGGTGCGTGATGCACTGCGCGAAGAACGCGCGGTTGTTGGCGGGGTGCGCCGGCAAGATAGTGCAGATCACGAATTGCGCGTGCGTATAGCCAAGCCAGAAGCGATGGATGTAGCCCTTGCCAAAGTGCGCGCACTGGCAAGCCCAATACAATCTCTGTCGAATGTGGGTGCTACAGACATTGATGCGCGCGCGGAAGGGGCCGATATTATCATAACCCTGTCCGAGGCTGAACGTTTGGCCACAGACCAGCGCACGATGGAACAGTCTTTAGAAGTTGTGCGCCGTCGTATTGACGCGGCAGGCACGCGAGAGCCTACTATTCAGCGCCAAGGCGATCGGCGTATTTTGATACAGGTGCCCGGCATCGGCTCTGCCGAAGAATTGAAAATACTGATTGGTAAAACTGCCAGATTGACGTTTCACCCTGTTTTGGGGCGCACGTCCGACGCGGATACACGGGTGACAGGGCGCCAGATATTATTGCCGGATGCGGAACAGGAAGGCCTGTTTTATATTCTGGAAAAAACACCGACGATCACCGGCGATCATCTGGTGGATGCACAACCGACCTTTGACCAAAACAATCAGGCGGCAATCTCGTTTCGCCTGAACCCCACGGGCGGGCGGATATTCGGGGAATATACCGCCGCTAACATAGGGCAGGCATTTGCCATTGTGCTAGATAATGAAGTGTTGTCAGCACCGACCATTCAAAGCCATATTCCGGGCGGTTCGGGGATTATCACCGGGCGGTTTGACATTGAAGGCACGACGCGGTTGGCGATCCAGCTGCGTGCGGGTGCTTTGCCTGCCAAAGTGACTTATCTGGAAGAACGTACTATCGGGCCAGAGTTGGGCCAAGACAGTATTGACGCCGGTGCGTTGGCCAGTCTTGTGGCGTTCACTGCCGTGTTGATTTTTATGATCCTGTCATACGGTCTGTTTGGCGTGTTTGCCAATATCGCTTTGATCATCAACGTCGGGCTGATTTTCGGGCTGCTATCCATGATCGGGGCGACACTGACACTGCCCGGTATTGCGGGTATCGTTTTGACCATCGGGATGGCGGTGGATGCCAACGTACTGGTGTTTGAACGTATCCGTGAAGAGCTGAAAGCGGGTAAAAACCCCGTGCGGGCGATTGAACTGGGCTATGAACGCGCGTTCAGTGCCATTATTGACGCCAATATCACCACGCTGATTGCGGCTATTATCCTGTTTGTGATGGGGGCAGGGCCGGTACGCGGTTTTGCGATTACCCTTGGCATCGGTATTGTCACATCTGTGTTCACCGCGATCTGGGTCACACGGTTGTTGATTTCCGCCTATATGGGGCGTCTTCGCCCCAAGACAATCGAAGTTTAGGAGAGTGATATGAGACTGAAACTGGTTCCTTCCGAAACATCGTTTGATTTCTTTCGCCTGTCGAAATTCACATTGGGTGCGTCTGCGCTGGCGATGATTGCATCTGTGGTTCTGTTTTTCATGATCGGCCTGAACTACGGCATTGATTTCAGAGGTGGCACAACCATCCGTACCGACGCACAAAATGCGGTGGATATTACGGCATATCGCGCAGCCCTGAAACCGTTGAACCTGGGCGATGTATCCATCACTGAAGTGATTGATCCCGCCGATCAACTGGCAGGTATTGCCCCGACCGTGTCGCAAATCCGTATTGAAGCGCAACAAGGCGAAGAGGCGGCAACTGTAGATATGGTGCAGATGGTGAAAACGGCATTGGTTGCGGTTGATCCGACGATGAGCTTTCCACAAATCGACAGCGTTGGCCCCAAAGTATCGGGTGAGTTGATCCAAACCGCCGTGATTGCGGTGGTTTTGGCAATCTCAGCCGTGTTGTTCTACATCTGGCTGCGCTTTGAGTGGCAGTTTTCAGTGGGTGCGGTGGTGGCATTGATTCACGATATTGTGCTGACCATCGGTATTTTCAGCCTGTTGCAGATCAAGTTTGATCTGGCGATTATCGCGGCTTTGCTGACCATCGTGGGCTATTCTTTGAATGATACCGTGGTGGTGTTTGACCGGGTGCGTGAAAACCTGCGCAAGTATAAAAAGAAATTGCTGAAAGACGTGCTGAACATGTCGATCAATGAAACACTGTCACGCACGGTGATGACCTCGGTGACCACGCTGATCGCACTGATTTCGCTGTTCGTGTTGGGCGGTGATGTGATCCGTGGTTTCGTGTTTGCGATGATCTGGGGGGTTGTAGTGGGGACATATTCTTCCGTATTTATCGCCTCTGCCATCTTGCTGCGTCTGGGCGTGAAACGCGACTGGGACAAGGTTGATGATGGCCGTTCGGGCACGCAGTTTGCCAATATTGATGCTTAGGGTCAGACCCTAAATGAGCGCGCTTTGGCAGGCCCTGTCGTTTGAGGGTTTGCCCTTGCTTATTCTGGCGGCCAGTGCTGCGGGCATTGTGCGTGGTTTTGCAGGCTTTGGTACTGCGATGGTGTTTGTACCCATTGCCGCTTTGGTGGTTGAACCCATTCACGCCATTCTAATGATGATGACTTTCGATCTGTTTGGGCCTATCGCGCTGTTGCCACGGGCCTGGCGTGATGGTGAGCCTAGGGATGTGGGTATATTGGGGGTAGGGGCTATAATCGGCCTGCCGTTCGGGGTGTATTTACTGACCCGACTTGACCCGATTGTGTTTCGCTGGCTGATTTCAATACTGGCCCTAACCATGCTGGTAATGCTGGTCAGCGGCTGGCGTTACAAAAACCCGCTAAGCGGGGTGATGACCGCTATCATCGGGGTGATTAGTGGGTTTTTATGTGGCGTGGCCGCTTTGCCGGGGCCACCTGTGATCATGTCTTATATGTCTAGCCCGCGCGGCCCCAAAGTGATCCGTGGCAATATGATCCTGTATCTGTTTTTGGTGGATATACTGTCATTTCTGGTGTTTGGTGTGAAGGGTTTGCTGATCTTGCTGCCCTTGACCATAGGCATTGTTCTGGCCGCCCCATATGCGATTGCGGGCTTGATCGGGCAGCGTATATTCAACCCTGATAAAGAACACATTTACCGCCGGGCGGCCTATGCGATGATCGCGTTTAGTGCGCTTGCGGGGCTGCCGGTTTGGGATTAAACAACAGTCATGGAAATGAATGAAATTACATATAAGGGGCAACGGCCTGTGGATGCTTACGGGCCGGGGTTTTTTCGGGTCAATGAAGTGGTGCAGGACGGGCCTTTGGCAATATTGCCTTCGGGGATGATTGCATGGGATGGCTTAAAGGATTGGGCGGCTGTTATTGCTGCGCGGGCTGACTATGATGTGATTTTTATTGGTATGGGGGCGGATATAGCACCATTGCCTGCTGCTGCCAAAAAGAAGCTGGAAAAGGCCGAGGTGCCTTATGATGTGATGGCCACACCTGCGGCGTGTCGTACTTATAATGTATTGCTGTCTGAGGGCCGCCGCGTGGCGATTGTGGCTTTGCCTGTATAGCTGCCTGCCTGATCCTGGAATAATCGGGCCAAGCAGCGGGGCGTGTGATCGTCAGATCACGCGAAACTAAAAATCCCGCTTTCCTTAGCGGGGCTTTCAGCTATATTCACGTCAGATTTACTTTCCAACAGATGAAGGATACCCCGATAATGGCTTTCAATTTACCCGACCTACCTTATGCCCATGACGCACTTGCAGATGGTGGCATGTCCGCCGAGACCATGGAGTTTCACCACGACATGCATCACAACGCTTATGTCACCAACGGCAACAAGCTGATTGAGGGCACTGAGTGGGCTGATAAATCTCTGGAAGAGATTATCACCGGCACTTATGATGCGTCATCTGTCGCACAAAACGGTATTTTTAACAACATCAGCCAGCTTTGGAACCACAACCAGTTTTGGGAAATGATGGGCCCGTCAGGCCGCAATATGCCGTCAGAGCTGGAAACCGCGATTAAAGACAGCTTTGGTTCTGTCGATCAGTTCAAGGCCGATTTCAATGCCGCAGGTGTGGGCCAGTTTGGTTCCGGCTGGTGCTGGTTGGTGAAAAATGCCGATGGCGGCTTGCAAGTGACCAAAACTGAAAACGGCGTGAACCCGTTGTGCTTTGGCCAAACAGCCCTGCTGGGCTGTGATGTGTGGGAACATTCCTACTACATTGATTTTCGCAACAAACGCCCGGTTTATATCACCAACTTCCTGGATAATCTGGTGAACTGGGAAAATGTAGCGGCCCGTTTGGCTGGTTGATCTGACGTGCTTTAAAGCCGTGGTTACGTAGTGACCGGCACCCCCCCCAAGTATCCTTCAACCCATGAAGGTTCCTTGGGGCAAGGGCATCGGTTGGGCGGGTTCTAGATCAAAACGCAGGGGTTTGCAGAGGTGCTGGTAAACGTCAACAGACCTTGTACGTGTATCACTTAAAGCGGATGATGGCTTAATATCATAGGTACTAAAACAGGGTTTGGCCGATGCGGCTTCTTTATGTGGAAGACAATGAAAAACTGGCACAAAATATATGTGCCGGTTTACAAAAAAGCAGCTTTACAGTGGATGTCGTCAGCACTGGGGAAGATGCCATTCATGCAGTAAAATCTTATGATTACGATGCTATCATTTTAGACTTGGGCCTGCCCGATATGGATGGGTTGATGGTATTAAAAGAAATCAAACTGGCAAAATCCGAAACCCCCGTAATCATTTGCACCGCGCGCGATGCGTTGGATGATCGTTTGAAAGGACTGAATTCAGGTTCGGATGATTATATGGTGAAACCGTTTGATGTGTCCGAACTGGTTGCAAGGGTCAAAGCGGTTTTGCGCCGGCCTGGCGGGGTTTTGGGCTTGGTGCTGGACGCCGGGAATATCCATTTTCATACGATAGACAGGTCGGTTGAAATTGCTGGAAAGACAGCAAAGTTGTCAAAGCGAGAGCTTGATTTGCTGGAACTGTTCATGCGTCGCAAAGGTCGTATCCAATCCAAAGATGCCATAGAAAACGCATTATACGGGTTTAATGCGCCCCCCAGCTTGAATGCCATTGAAGTTGCCACCCATCGGTTGCGTAAAAAGTTGCAAGATTTGGGGGCAACATCCAAAATACAAACACTGCGCGGTATCGGGTATATTCTGGAAGATGATAGTTAGAGATTTATTTTCACACCCGCGTGATAAAAACATTTCTGTAAGTATTCCGTAAGCCGCCCCGCCTTATATGACCTTCAAACAGTACATGAAGGTTTGTATGAGGCAGGATATGAAAATTGAGTTCTTAGAAATAGACGATCCCAGGCAAGAGGCCGCGAAAGACCATATTCGCAAGGTTTATTATGATACTTATGGTGCGCATGTCACAACATTTGCCCCACTTTTAGTAACGGTTACCAACCAGGATGGCCAACTTGTCTGCGTTGGTGGCATTCGCACCGCAACTGATGGTTTCTTTTCCGATACCTACCTTGATACAGGCCTAAGCACAGCCGTTTGCGCGTTGGATGGTACAAATACACCAGCATCGCAAATAATGGAGGTTGTGTCAGTTGCCTCAACCACGCCTTTTCCGGTTTTACCAATGTTCGATGCAATACTTTCATGGGGCCGCGAACAAGGCATGACATGCGGTGTCTTCACGATAACAAAGCCTTTGCGTAAGTTGTTAAAGCGCACGGGCTTGCATTTTAAGGAACTTTGTTTTGCCGTTGCAGCACGTGTTGATAACCCCGAAAACTGGGGAACTTATTATCAAACCGAACCCGTGGTCTGTGTCATCAATGAAGCCATGTATGTGCCTGACCACCTGTCGCCGCGCAACAATGGTATGAACCAGAAACATGCGGATGCCGTTTGATGTACAACGTTTTTAAGGCATTACAGCATAATGCCAATACCCGCCCTGAAGCGATTGCGTTTCAGGATGATAAAACCACGATCACATGGGCAAAACTTGCAGCCCGTGTGGCCGACCTTACTGACAGGCTTTCGGATGCCCCCAAGACCATCGGGATCGCCTTGGCTGGTGGGGTTGATTATGTGGTGGCCGATTTGGCCATTACCCTAAGCGGTCGGCGGCAGGTGCCGTTACCGTTTTTCTTTAGCAAAGAGCAAAATGCGCATATTCTGTTCGATGCAGGTATCGGTGCAGTGATTGCTTATGACGCAGCCATGTTCGCGGCCTTGCCGCACCTTGGTGTCATTGATCCGGCACTGTCGGATGCGCACACGGTTCCATTGCAAAAATATCAAGGCGGTGCTGAACGGGTGATCTATACGTCAGGGTCTTCGGGTAAGCCAAAAGGCGTGATTATCGGTGATCGGCAACTTGAGGCATCTTTGAATGCCTTAAAAGATGTGGTCGCGGCAACACCTTCGGATTGCCATTTGTCTATTTTACCGTTGCCGCAATTATTGGAACAAATATGCGGTATTTTCCTGCCAATCCTGGCAGGGGCCAAAACCGTGTTCAGGTTCGAGGCTACAAAAGCCCTGTTTGGGGCACCCCTTGAACCCTTTGTCAAAGCCTTTGAAACAGTAAAACCAACAACCAGCCTGCTTGCCCCTGCATTATTGGGTCGATGGATTACACACCTGAAATCAAACGGAAAAATGCCGCCTGATACTTTGCGTTTTGTCGCCGTTGGCGGGGCTTCATCGGCCCCAGCACTGATCCATGCTGCACAGGCTTTGGGCATACCCGTTTGCGAAGGTTACGGGCTTTCCGAATGCTGCGCTGTTGTCGCCATGAACCGCCCCAATGACGTTGTTGCGGGAACTGTAGGGCAAGTTCTGGACGGGGTGAATGTTACCATTGAAGACGGTGAAATCACAGTTTCAGGGCCGACCGTGATGGTGGGCTACCTAAACGGCCAAGCTGCCCCCGCGCGCTGGCACACAGGTGATTTGGGCCATTTTGACGGGGATCGTCTGGTTGTGGAAGGCCGCAAAGACGCCTTGCTTGTTACCGGAGCAGGCCGCAATATTTCACCTGAATGGGTGGAACAACGGGTAAATGCCGATCCCCGCATTGTCAGCTCGGCTTTATGCATACGCGGCAATGACGGTGCCTTGGTGCTGATCGTTGCCACGACAACTGCTTTATCTTGCGATGACCTAGCCCCACAGCTTGCAGACCTGCCTGAATATGCCTACCCCCACGCGGTTATATTCGTATCACCAACCGAGCCTGATTTCCTGTTTCCAGTCGGTACCCCAAACAGAAAAACGGCACAAAAGCTGGCGGATAACCGACCCGCCAAGCCTTTACCCCCTACAGGTTTATCCAAAAGCTAAACTGCGGTTTTTCGTGAAAGTACAAGGCTTGTGTCCTTCACTTGCCGACAAATCGGTTGGCGCACTGGCGTGTGACCCAAAAATTCTGAATGCCGTAAGTTCTATGTAAGCAAAGCTTCGTAATAAAAATAAACCATCATAAGGATACCCAAACATGAGCTATAACGTGATACGCGCCACACAGGTTGACGGCCACACCATTAATGCGGATGTCATTGCATCCGTGAATGAATATTTACAATCAGACGGTTGGGCACTTTTGCGCGGCTTTAAGATGGATATGCAAAAATTCAGTGACTTGACAAAACAGTTCTGCAAAACAATCACATTCGATCCGGCGCGTGAAAACTCGGAAGAAAACACCCAGAAAGTAGATGCAGGTCTGGGCCCGATTGGTCTGCATATCGAAAACGGCAACACGCCCGTATGCCCTGACATCGTAGCGTTTTACAGCACAAAAGCCGCTTTTGAAGGATCGCAAACAACCATATGCGATGGCCGTAGAGTTTATGAAGCATTTGATGCATCACTAAAGCAACGCTGGTCACAAAAGATGACTGTGAAACGCCGGCTACCCGAAGAGCTTTGGAAGCGTTATTTGGCCAATGAACACCCTGCGATCAGCAAACCGGATGAGGTTACAATGGACCATATCCTGCAATTCAAAGCAGCCATTCCGAATCAGGACTTTACATTGAACGAAGATGGCTCACTGGATTATGAAATTCTGGTTAACCCCGTTCGCCCCTCATCTTTGTCAAAAGGACTGGCTTTTGCAAATGCAATTCTGGGCCCATCACACAACTATGAAGCCCCCACTTATACGTTGGAGGATGGCAGCAAAGTTTCAAACGATGAAATTGAAAAGCTGCGCGAAATTGCAGAAACCTGCACGGTTGAAATCAACTGGCAGGATGGCGACATAGCGATCATTGATAACACCCGCGTAATGCATGGCCGCCGTGCCATCAAAGATCAAGACAGACGGTTGTTTATCGGTATGGGGCGTATTTAGGCGTATTCG
Source organism: Amylibacter sp. (assembly GCA_016764475.1). Taxonomy (GTDB): domain Bacteria; phylum Pseudomonadota; class Alphaproteobacteria; order Rhodobacterales; family Rhodobacteraceae; genus Amylibacter. Next base: position 8,074 of record JAESRV010000053.1, on the reverse strand, counting down.
GTTGAAAAACCCGAATATTGACTGTTCTGGTTGGTTGGCGACTTCGGTTGCCAACCCCGTTTTCACGCGGCTTACGGGTATGGTTTATGTGTTTCGCTCGACGCGGGGAGCCATTGTGAAGCGGATCACCGAGATCGGTAGTAAAGCCTGGAAAATCGAAGCCGGATACCACTGAAGAAGCCTCTCTGAAACGGCCATGTATCGTACCAAAACCCTGATCAGCCCAACACTTAATTAGTTATGGATCAGCCACCTAGATATTCAAATGCCCTTGAAGCGCAAGACAACCTCAAAACCATCCTTGCGCCCAGCCGTAGGTGACAGGATGTCGAGTGTGCCGCCGATGCCGCTTGCTATGGTGTGAACAATCGCAAGCCCCAACCCGCTGCCTTCAGCACCGGTGTTGCCACGGTGAAAGCGTCGGGTCAGATCGCGCAATATCTTGGGTGGAACGACAGGGCCGGCATTCACCACGCGCAAGGTTACACCAGCAAGCAGCGTGACAACAACTGGTGCGTCGCCCGCCCCATGGCGCARAGCGTTTTCCAGCAGATTGCGCACYAGWATAGCAAAAGCATCAGCGTCTATGTTTGACATTACCGGCTGATCSGGCAGGTTCAGCACGATCCCCTTGGCGSGTTCCGTATGGCCCAGATCATCCACCACCAKCTKYAACACCTGTGYCAGATCATGCGATGTAYTGGTGCGYAGRTTGRCCCCTTCGGCACGYGCCATCTGCATCAGYTTTTCCGATAARCGGCTYAGYCGYTTCAGKGATRCTTCAATRTCYTGKGCCCGCTTRCGCGCGCCCTTATCRCTGGTTTCTTCAATCAWCCTCTGGGTTTGCRCYAATGCGCCTGCRAYCGGYGTRCGYAGTTCATGGGCSGCRTTCGAMGCAAARCTGCGYTCGGCTTCAAGSGTGCGCCCCACCCGTTGCARCAARGCGTTYACRGCTTCGGCCACAGGGGTSAGTTCMSCCGGCAGGCCGGTTATATCGACKGGKGTYARATCATGRCCGTCACGGGTAGCCATCTCTAAGCGCAATCTGCGCAATGGCCGCAACATCATATGCACAAGCATCCAGATACCACCTAATGTCAACGGTAACAGGATGAACAACGGCAACCCCAGCGTTATCAGGGTTTCACGCTCGACCTGCTCACGGTGATCCAGAGGTTCTGCAATCGTGATGGTGAAGCTGCCATCCAATACGGACTCGAAAAACAACCGGTGTGTGGGCGTCTGGGTAAAACCGTTTTGCACGAAGGCAGGGAAATCGCGAATGTCGGCGTCATGCGAGCGCAGCAGTACCCGTCCTTGTTTGTCGCGTACCGTATATGTCAGGAATTCTTCGGACTCGCGCAGGGTGGTGATAAGCTGTTCGGTGCCATCATCCTCACGCGCGAATATTTCCTGAATGGCCAATGGCAGGATCCGTTGCGCAGTTTCCTCAAGCGCACTGTCAAAGACCTCGTCGATTTCATGGCGAATGATGGCGGCGGTGGTCAGGGCCGTGATGACCCACAGCACGGCAACACCCAACCCGATTGTCAGTGCTAACCGGGCTTGAAGTGAGTTTGGAAGGTTCATGATGCGCCGCCCAGCCGATACCCTATGCCACGCTGGGTTTCGATCATGTCCTTGCCCAGCTTTTTGCGCAGGCGGCTGACGTGAACTTCGATCGTGTTGCTTCCAATATCGGTATCAAAGCTATAAAGACGTTCTTCCAGCTGGGCCTTGGATAAAATCTGGTTAGGGCGTTGCACGAAGGCCTCAAGCAGTGCCCATTCGCGGGCAGTCAGGGACACCAGCTTTCCATCGCGCCGTACCGAGCGTGCCGCCAAGTCTATTTCCAGGTTGCCGATGGTCACCAGCGGATTGGGATTGCCGGAATAGCGTCGCGCCACGGCTGCCAGCCGCGCTGAAAGCTCGGACAGATCAAAAGGTTTGACCAAATAGTCGTCGGCACCAGCGTTTAGCCCCGCGATGCGATCGCTGATCTGGTCTAGGGCTGTCAGGATGATCACTGGCGTCACAGCACCCCGGCCGCGCAGTTCGCGCAGAAACGGAAGGCCCCGCCCGTCAGGCAACATCAAGTCCAGCAATACCAGATCATATGTTGCACTGGCCAGGTAATCGCGAGCATCATCCAGACGCGTGACCCAATCGACAGAATGGCCCTCGGCGCTGATCTGGTCGCGCACACCGGCACCCAGCACCGTATCATCTTCGATCAATAGAACCCGCATCGGTATTGTCCTGTCTTTAATCCCCTTTATATCCTGTATAAAGCTGACATCAAGCTGAAGCTGAAATGACATCTCCCTTCAGGTTGACGTCAGGAAGCTCGCACATAATACATTAACACAACTTAAAACGGGAGACCGGAAAATGAAAAAAATGAAAATGAAAAAAGCATTGTTTCTAACCAGTATACTGGCAACCATTTCTTTGGATAATACTGCCTTTGCAAAAGATACTGACTGTTATGTGCCGATGGCAAACTGGCAAACGCGTAATGCGGTGCGCGATATGGCCCAAGCCGAAGGCTGGGAGGTTCGCCGGATCAAGATCGATGACGGTTGTTACGAGATCAAGGGTTACGACGCTTCGGGCCGTGAAATCGAAGTGAAGATCGATCCGGCCTCGTTGGCGATTGTCGACTTTGAATACGAGGATGACGATGATGATGATGATGATGACGACGACGATGATAATGATGGCAACAATTCCCCTAGAGGCAATAATCGCACCAACGCGGCCCCATCAGGGGTGATCACACCTGTGCGCCCGCCGAACAATGGCCTGTTCACCCCAAGCAACTAGGGTCAGGACCCTAACCGCTGTGGCTGGCGGGAAATGGCCCCGCGCCTGAGAATACATAATCAGAACACCCCCCCAACCCCGTCTCCTATATATAGGAGCGGGGTTACTTTATGGGTGGTCCCGCCAAAGCTGACAGCAACCTGAAGCAGTTTTTTGCTTGATGTCAGGTAAGGGTCAGGCGGGGGGGGCAAAAGACAAATATAAAAGAAACCCTGGAGATTAATAGAATGAAAACCCTTCTGACAACACTGGCCTTGACCACCGCTATGATTCTTCCCGGCAGTGCAATGGCAAGAAATGTTACCCTGACCACTGAATTGAATAGCTATCGCGGCAACGGGGCTTATCTGGTGCTGTATGTTACTGACGCCAATGGGGCCTATCAGGGCACCCTGTGGATGGCTGGTGGTAAATCGAAGTACTACAAGCATTTACCTGGCTGGTTTCGGGCCACCAGGGGCGACATGGCACAGATCAGCGGCATTACCGGGGCCAGTGTTGGTGCCGGGCGCACACTAGAACTTAACTTTGATCTATCGGATGCGTTGTTTGATGCCGGCTACGAGCTGCATATCGACAGTTCGGTCGAAAATGGCCGCGATATTGCGAATGACGTGGTGGTGCCCCTGACAAGTGCCAATGCAGGAAAAACCGTGCGCGGCAAACGCTACATCAAAAACTTTACCTTTCGTTAAGACCCGGTTTTTAAAAGGATACCCATCATGTTGCGCACGCTTCACAAATATTTTGCCCTGTCAGCCACGATCCTGGTGTTGGTTCTATCCTTAAGCGGAGTGGCACTATCCGTCATGCCCGGATGGGAAAAACTGCAAGCACCAGCCCAAATTGAAACCGGCCTGACCGTTGCCGATCTGGCCGCGCGGATTGCTACGCACTATCCGGGGGCAGAACAGATCAAGCGTGCGCCCTCTGGCCGGATAGTTGCTTATTATTTCACCGGCGATGTGGCCGGGGCTGTGGTGATTGATCCAGCTACAGGGCAAGGTTTGTCTGATTATCAGCAGGCACCCGTGGTGCAATGGCTGACCCGTCTGCACCGCGCGTTCCTGCTGGATGATACGGGGCGTCTTGCTGCTGCAAGTGGGGCTTTGGCAATGTTGTTTTTATCTGTTTCCGGCCTGTTTTTACTGGCGCGGCGCCTGGGGGGCTGGCGTCAGCTACTTACCCGCAGCCGTGGCCCGCTGGCCAATCGCTTGCATGTGGAAATCGGCCGTTTCAGCGCGGTGGGGCTGATCATGGCATCCGTGACGGCACTTTATATGTCGCTTAACACATTCGAGGTCTTGCCTCAGGAAAACAGCACCCCCGCTTTTCCAAATCAGGTCAGTGGCAAGATGGGCCTTGATCCGGCTATGATGCCGGCCCTTGCCGCCATTCCGGTCACCCAATTGCGGTCCCTGACATTTCCCTATGCCGATGACCCGACCGATGTGTTCACGATCAGTACCGACCGGGGCGAAGGCTATATTGACCAAGGAACCGGCGCAATGCTGGCGTGGCAACCCCTTGGGCCATGGCAGCAAGTGTTTGAAACCATCTACATGCTGCATACCGGCCAAGGCGCATGGGTGCTGGGTTTGCTGATGGGGTTGATGGTTCTGGGCGTGCCGACGATGGTGGTAACAGGCATTATCATGTGGTGGCGCGTGCGCCGCAGTCGCCCGAAAATGCCCAAGGGCGTGGCCGCAAGCAAAGCAGACACAGTGATCCTTGTCGGTTCCGAAGGCGGCAGCACATGGGGCTTTGCCAGCACCTTGCAAAAAGCTATGATGGCAAAGGGCCATTCGGTTCATGCCGCGCCGATGTCGCATTTCGATCCAGCTAAATACACCGGGGCCGAACAGATCATCCTTTTGGCTGCCACCTATGGTGACGGCGTTGCGCCGGCTTCGGCCAAGGGCTTTCTGGACAAGCTGGCCGCCCTTGAAACCCCGCCGACAGCCAAACTAAGTGTTCTGGGCTTTGGCGACCGCCAGTTCCCCGCCTATTGCGGCTTTGCCGAACAGGTGGCCGAAATGGCCGCCGAAAAGGGCTGGCAACACCTGATCCCGATGGGCAACGTTGACCGGCAATCGCCACAGGACTTCAACCGCTGGGGCATTGCGCTTGGCAAGGTGCTTGGGCATGACCTGACATTGGCGCATGATCCAGCGCAACCCCGAACCCACCAGCTTACCCTGATTTCGCGGCGAGATTACGGGCACGAGGTGCAGGCCCCCACCGCCATTCTGCGTTTTTCCTACCCCCGCAGCGGCCTTCTGGCCCGTCTGTGTGGGCGCGGTTGGAAGCACTTTGAAGCGGGGGATCTGCTGGGCATCGTGCCGCAAGGCTCAAATATAGCACGGCTGTATTCACTGGCCGCCGGCACCAACGATGGCTTTATCGAGATTTGCGTTCGCAAACACGCACAGGGGCTGTGTTCGGGGCAACTGCTGGATCTGGATATCGGCGAAAGCATCAAGGGCTTTATCCGCCCAAATCCGGAATTCCGACCCGCACGCAACAAAAAACCAGTGATCCTTATTGGGGCTGGCACTGGCATTGGCCCACTGGCAGGGTTTGCCCGTGCCAATATCGGGCAGCGCCCAATGCACTTGTATTTCGGCATCCGCCATGCGAGCTCTGACCTGCTTTATGGTGAGGAAATACTTCAATGGAAAAAGGACAAAAAACTGACCACCAGCAATATCGCCTGCTCGCGCATGGATGAACGCGCCTATGTACAAGACCTGTTGCGCAGCGACGGGGCTGAAATTGCCGCCATGATCGAAAAAGGGGCGCAGGTGCTTGTTTGTGGTGGGCGTGACATGGCCGCAGGCGTGACACTGGCCCTGCACGATATTCTGACCCCGCACGGGCTGTGCCCGATCCGCCTGAAGGCCGAAGGAAGGTATGCCGAAGATGTCTATTGATCTGACCCCTGTGAAAATGGGCGGGCCTGTTATGGGCACCCGCTGGAGCGCTGATTTGGGCATTCCTGAAGGAACCGATACTGCGGCACTCGAAGCTGCCTTGGCAACAGCGGTGATGCTTGTGGATGAACAGATGTCCACCTGGAAACCCGAAAGTGACCTGATGCGCCTGAACGCCGCCCCGGTGGGTGTCTGGGTGGATATTCCACCTGACCTGATGCGGGTTCTGGCGCGTGGGCTGGACATCGGCCGGATATCAAACGGAGCGTTTGATATCGGGCTGGGCGATTTGGTGTGTGCCTGGGGTTTTGGTGCTATGGCACCCGACGAAGCTGCGATCCGATCCCGTCTGGGCCAGCCGCGCCGCCCGGCCCATGAAGTGCTGGAACTGGATGAAGCAGGCTTGCGCGCGCGCAAGATGGCGGCGCTTCAGATTGATCTGTCCGGCATTGCCAAAGGCTATGGCGTGGACCAGATGATGCAGGTTTGCAAGGATTTTGACATTCCTTCGGCTCTGGTTGCACTGGATGGCGAACTTTGCGCACGAGGCACCCAGCCTGATGGTACCCCCTGGAGCGTGGTGATTGAAAAACCTGATTACGCTGCCCGACTGCCCCTTTCAATGCTGGAACTTCAAGATGGTGCCGTTGCCACCTCGGGGGATTACCGTCACTGGGTCGACGTTGGCCAAACCCGGTTCTGCCATACTATGGACCACCAAAGGGGTGGCCCTGTGCAACCCGGTATTGCCGCTGTAACTGTGGTGGCCAGCGACTGCATGACAGCTGACGCAATGGCAACCGCTGTGCAGGTGTTGGGCGTAGAAAAAGGCGGTGCGCTGGCCCGGAATGCGGGGCTGGATTGCCTGATTCTAGAGCGCGGGAAAAGCGGGCTTAGGCAACACGGCATAGGACGATTGTTTCAGACATGAACCGCTTGGGAAAACCGAAGTGAATGGCCGCTACAGGTAACCATAGCAGGTTTTATCATAGACACCCGTTGCCTGACAGGGCATTGCATGCCCGAAAAGGACATCGTTTGGGTGACAACGTATCGTTATAAGGTTTTGCGTGGCCCGATGCGCGAACGCATTCGCACAATAATCCGCCAAATCTGTAACGAACTTGGCGTTCATATCGAGAAGGGCGTTTTGTCCACGGATCATGTGCATATGTTCGTAGCAATTCCTCTTACTCATGCACCTTCTTCAAAGCATACTTCATATCTGCCAACATAACCTGAAAATCCCGCGTGGCGGTGACCTCGCGTTTGCCGATGAGGACGTAATCCCATCCTGAACGGCCCATCGCGGGCAGGGTTAGGCGGGCCACCTCGCGCAAACGCCTTTTGGCGCGGTTGCGGGCCACCGCGTTGCCTACTTTTTTGGAACAGGTATAGCCCACGCGGATATCGTCGGTGCCGTCATTGCGGTTTCGGGCTTGCAGCACGAAGCCTTTAACGCCGCGATATGCCCCCTTATTACAGGCCAGAAAATCACTTCGTTTTTTAAGAACGTGCAGACAAACGGAAACCGCCGAGGGCGTTTCACCGGCTTGCCCTAAGCTGCCTGATGTCGCCTCCGACGGTTTCATAATCTTATGGACCTTTCGGTCAGTGCCTTAAGCAGACAGCTTTTTACGGCCTTGCGCACGGCGGCGGTTCAAGATGATACGGCCGTTTTTTGTGGCCATACGTGAACGAAAGCCGTGACGGCGTTTGCGAACTAGATTGCTCGGCTGGAATGTGCGTTTCATATCGATCTCCTGATCGGTCGTTTGGGGTAAATCCGTAAAGATTCGAAACCCGTCTATTCTGAAGCTGCTGTTTAGGGGCGAAAAAGAATGAAGTCAATTCGCTTTGCAGGGGTTTTATTACAGGAATTCAATTATTTTACCCCCTCTTGCGGGTATTTGTTACAGTTGCGCGGTGATTTGAAATGAAACCGCTGAAAATCTACACAATAGTTCACTGGCTTGTGAGATGGGTAGATATTCAGGTGCTTATGGTCAAAATGTGCTTAAAGATAAAAAAGTAATGAATATGAGTGTTGAAATGAATGAAGACCCTGCCAAATACACGCCGCCGCTGTTTTCGGCAAAGCGCATGCTGCCCTTTGTTGCGATTATCTTTGTGGCGGTTCTGGGGTTCGTTTTTTTGCGGAATTATCTGAATTTCGATCAGTTTGCGCAAAATCAAGAGGCTTTGCAGGCGTGGCGGGACGGGAATTTTATTTTAGCGTCTTTGTGTTTCATTGCGATCTATATTCTGGTGGTGGCGTTTTCACTGCCGGGGGCTGCGATTATCTCGCTTGCGGG
>JAESRV010000018.1 GCA_016764475.1 Amylibacter sp. | reverse complement strand
AAAATAACCCCGATGAAATACCTTACCATAATCGCCTTTATCGCCGCCGTACCTGCCATCGCACAAAGCAACTTAAGTGCCGCCGAATTTGAAGCCCTGTCCACAGGTAAAACCCTGTATTTTTCAAAAAACGGCAAAGCTTACGGGGCCGAGCATTTTTTCAAAGGCCGCATCAGCAAGTGGCAATATTCAGACGGGTTATGCGAAAACGGCGAGTGGTTCGGGAATAACGATATGATTTGCTTCAATTATGAAAACGGGCTTGAAACCCAGTGCTGGGCCTTTTTTAAAACCGATAAAGGCTATGCTGCTCGCGCCGAAGGGGCACCACAAGACGAGGTGTTGGAACTGGAATTTATCGACAAGAAACCGCTGCTTTGCAAAAGCGATGGACTTGCAGTTTAGAACAAACTGCCCTGATCACCCGTTGGTTTTTTCGGTTTGGCCTTCGGCTTTTTAACCGCCTGAACACCGTCCATGCTAAAATGCCCGTCCTTGAATTCAATATCCAAAGCCCCCGCCGCCTTGGCTGCTTTAGCCGTCGATAAAACAACCCCGTCAGCCCCGCGCACAACCGCATAACCCCGCTTGATTGTGGCCTTATATCCAAGGGTTTCACGCAAGCGTTCCAAGCCGTCTAATTGGCTGCGCCAACGTTCCACTTGCCGCGTTGATGCACTGGAAAATCCACTGGCAACCCGCTGTAAAATATGGTCTTTTTGCACAAGCATCTGGCGCAATGCCTGCGGCCGCAAAGCCGCTGTGCGTTCCGCTAACTGCACCCGCTTGGCCTGCGTCACCCCTTGCAAAGCACGCGGCAGGCGTGCGGCTACCATATCCAGTTTTTGCCCCTGCATCGCCACCACATCCACAGGGTTGGGCATGGCACGTGCCAGATCGCGCAACCGTTGCCCGCGCAGCGATATGCCGTTGGCCAAAGCCCGCACACGGCGTTCTTCCATGCCTGCCAGCCACGCCGCCAACTCACTGCGCACGGGCACCGCTAGTTCCGCTGCCGCCGTTGGCGTGGGGGCGCGCATGTCGGACGCATAATCTATTAAAGTGGTATCGGTTTCATGGCCCACCGCTGAAATCAGCGGAATGTCACTGGCCGCCGCCGCCCTGACCACGCTTTCTTCATTAAACCCCCAAAGGTCTTCGATAGAACCACCCCCGCGCGCAACAATAATCAAATCAGGGCGCGGCATCGCGCCCCCTGCCGTCATTGCGTTAAAACCTTCAATCGCGCGTGTCACCTCTGGCGCACAACGATCCCCTTGCACCGCCACAGGCCAGATCAGTACCTTGCGCGGGAACCGGTCGCGCAATCGGTGCAAAATATCGCGGATCACCGCCCCTGAGGGTGAAGTCACAACCCCGATCACGTCAGGCAGATAAGGAATAGCCCGCTTGCGGTCTTGGTCGAACAGCCCTTCTGCCGCCAGTGCTTTCTTGCGCTTTTCCAGCATCGCCATCAAAGCACCCACGCCTGCCACCCGCAGTTCCATCACGTTCATCTGGTATTTGGATTGCTTGGGGAATGAGGTCAGTTTGCCCACGGCAATCACCTCCATCCCCTCTTCGGGCTGCACAGATAACTTGGATGCCTGCCCCTTCCAGGTCACCGCATTCAACACCGCGTTTTCATCTTTCAAATCATAGTAAATATGGCCCGAAGCATAGCGGTTGACGCGTCCGATCTCACCCCGGATACGCACATGGGAAAATTCGCCTTCAATCATGCGTTTCACCGCACCTGAAATTTCAGATACACTGAATTCCGGTGCATTTTGCCCCGGTTCCGGCTGGTCGATTAAATCAGACAATTATGCCTCCTTGCGCATCCATAATTCCAACCTTAGAACGGGCGGCAACAAAGGCCAAGACGGCAGCGGTGAAAAACATGAATATCCTTATATTAGGCTCTGGTGGCCGCGAACATGCGCTGGCTTGGGCGGTAAAGCAAAACCCCAAATGTGATCGTTTAATCTGTGCGCCCGGCAATGCGGGCATGGCCGCAATTGCGGATTGCATTGCTGTGGACGTGATGGACAACGCCGCCGTTGTCGCGCTTTGTAAAGATCAGGCGATTGATTTTGCCATTATCGGTGCCGAAAATCCACTGGCCAATGGTGTGGCCGATGTGCTGCGCGCACATGGTATTCTGACTTTTGGCCCTTCTAAAGCAGCCGCCGAGTTGGAAAGCTCAAAAGCTTTCACAAAAGGGGTTTGCGACGCTTGCAACGCCCCAACCGCTGCCTACGCATATTTTACGGAACTGGAAGCTGCAAAAGCCTATGTCACCGAACAAGGTGCCCCTATCGTGATCAAAGCCGACGGCCTTGCCGCAGGCAAAGGCGTGATCATGGCAATGGATTTACAACAGGCCCTGGACGGTCTGGATGATATATTCGACGGGGCCTTTGGTGACGCGGGCGCCGAAGTTGTGATCGAGGAATTTATGCAAGGCGAAGAAGCCAGCTTTTTCATCCTGTCCGACGGCAAAAACATCCTGCCCATCGGAACCGCTCAAGACCACAAACGCGCCTATGACGGCGACAAAGGCCCCAACACGGGCGGTATGGGGGCCTATTCACCTGCCCCCGTGATGACAGCTGCCATTACACAAAAAGCACTGGATGAAATCATCCAGCCTACCATTGATGAAATGGCCCGCCGCGGCACCCCGTTTCAAGGCGTGCTTTACGCGGGCTTCATGATCAAAGACGGCCAGCCGCGTCTGGTGGAATATAACGTGCGTTTCGGTGACCCTGAATGCCAGGTCCTGATGATGCGCTTGGGCGCACAAGCCTTGGATGCTTTACTGGCCTGCGCCGAAGAACGCCTTGCAGACGCGCAAATCCATTGGGCAGATGATCACGCCGTTTCTATCGTGCTGGCAGCCAAGGGATATCCCGGATCATACGATAAAGGGACTGAAATCAAAGGGCTGAATGCCCTGCCATCTGACAGTAAAAATATGGTGTTTCATGCGGGCACAAAAACCGATGGCGATAAGCTGCTGGCCATAGGCGGGCGTGTGTTAAACGTCACCGCACGGGGGGACAGCTTTAAAGAGGCCCGCGACCGCGCTTATGCAATGGTGGATCAAATAGAGTGGCCCGAAGGGTTTCACCGCAAAGATATCGGCTGGCGCGCGCTATAACAGGCCAAGCTATTTGGCGGTTACTCAAGTTTCCTGCCGTCGCAATACCTACCCGTCAGCACCCCGGCCATCGGGAAAAAGGGGTTACCAGCTTGATTAAATCTGCTTTTCAGGCATCCGTACAATCAGCCCGTCCAGATCATCCGTTACTTTAATCTGACAGGTCAAACGTGATTTGGCCGCATCTGGTTCCCAAGCGAAATCCAGCATGTCTTCTTCCATCGCGTCCTTGGCAGGCAGTTTTTCTACCCACGATGCGTCTACATAAACGTGGCATGTGGAACACGCACAGGCCCCGCCGCAATCTGCTTCGATGCCCGCAATATTATTGTCGCGCGCACCTTCCATAACGGTCATACCGTTTGCTACGTCCACCACATGTTCTTTGCCGCTGTGTTCAATATAAGTAATTTTGGCCATCGTCGTCTGCCTTTGGTTAAGTGTCTTATCGCGTGTAAACCGCAGCTTAAAAACATGCCAGCCCCTTTTTTCAACAAGGGTCTTTTTTTCAACACGGTTTGCCGTTATTCTGCGCAAAAAAACGAGGACTAAATGGCCCGAATTCGCGCAGTTATCGCCACCTGTATCATTGGAGTTACAGGATTTTCATCTAGCTTTTCTTATGCCCAAAGCAGCATTTCCGAAACCTGTTTCACCCCCTACACCGCCCCTGCGGTGATTGAAACCGTTACAGAGCAGGTTTTGGTGCAAGAAGAGGTTCGCGAAATCGACCCTGAAACGGGCCAGTCCGTTGTAACCTCACCGGCTATTTACAGCACCAAAACCATACAAAAAATCATCACTGACCGCAGTGAAGCGCAAATTCAAATCGTCTGTGCCAAAGATCAAAACAGGGATTTTATTCAAACCCTGCAACGCGCGCTTACTGCGCGTGGGTTTTACGATAGTGCAATCAACGGGCGGATGGATGACCGCACCAAACGCGCAGTGCGTAAGGTGCAAAAAAGCTACGGGGTTAATATTTCTGATGTCACAATAGAGCTGGCAGAAAATTACGGCCTGATTATTCACAGGCTTTTTGCCCAATAAAAAACCCCGCACAAACGCACGGGGCTTTTCGTAATTTTATATCAGTTACTTTAGCTGCCCAATGACAATGCCACAAAGCGCGGGTTGCCCTCGCGGCGTATCAGAAACAATACAGACTTGCGCCCGGCTTCCTGGGCTGACTGCACAGATTTTGCAACATCCGCAGGGCTTTCAACGGCAATTTGGCCCACTTCAACGATCAGATCACCAACGCGCAGCCCCTTTTCATAAGCGTCACTTTCTTCGTCCACAGTAACAACTGCCACACCCGTTACATCATCTTTCAAACGCAGCTGCTTGCGGATTTCCGCTGTAAGTGAGGTTAACTTCATACCCAAAGCTTCTTGTTTTGAAACTTCGGGTTTTGCCACAACAGGCACAATCAATGATTTTTCAGCATCCTCACGCCGTGCCAGAACAACTTTCACTGTTTGGGTTTTACCGTCACGTTGCACAATCACACGCACGGCTTTACCAACCGCAGAGTTGCCAACTTGTTTGATCAAACCGCGTGTATCCGCAACTTCTTTACCGTCGAAATTCAAGATCACATCACCGGCCAGAATACCTGCTTCTTTCGCAGGGCCTTCGGGTACATCGCTGACCAAGGCACCTGATGGCTTTTCAAGTCCAAGGGCATCGGCCATTTCGGCATCCACATCCTGAATGCTGACACCCAACCAGCCACGGCGGGTTTCGCCGAATTCTTTCAGCTGGTCAATAACACCTGACACAACATTTGAAGCCATAGAAAAGCCCAAGCCGATTGAACCGCCTGTGGGTGAAATAATCGCGGTATTCACCCCGATCACATCGCCATCCATATTGAACAGCGGCCCACCCGAGTTACCCCGGTTGATCGCCGCATCGGTTTGAATGAAATCATCATAGGGGCCGGAACGTAAAGTGCGGTTATTGGCCGAAATAATCCCTGCAGAAACAGAGAAACCCTGCCCTAACGGGTTACCAATGGCCAGAACCCAATCACCAACGCGTGAATTATCGCTGTCGCCAAATGCCACAAACGGCAGTGGCCCGTCCGCTTCTACTTTCAACAATGCAATATCGGTTTTGATATCGCGCCCGATCAGTTTCGCGTCCAGCTCAATACCGCTGAACAACTCAATCACAATTTCGTCGGCTTTGTCGATCACGTGGTTGTTGGTCACGATATAACCGTCCGCAGATACAATAAAGCCGGAACCCAATGCGGTCGCTTTACGTGGTTTGCGACCTTGTCCGTTTTGACCTTGATCCAGGAAATCCTTAAAGAAATCCTCAAAAGGTGATCCTTTGGGCACTTGCGGCATCGCAGGCCGGTCGGGTTGTGCAATGGTTTGCGTCGTGGTGATATTCACCACAGCAGGGCTTAGACGTTCTGCCAGATCAGCAAAGCTGTCACTGGCTCCGCGCGCCGAAGCTGTCATGGTTTGCATCAACATCAGCGCAATGGTTAAAACCACGCCAAATAAATAAGTTTGAGATTTAGGCCCCGCATTCGTGCGGGTTATAGCAAGTGATGTCACTTTGATCCTCCAGAGTACTGCATCAATCGGCGGCTCCTGTTAAAGCCGCCCCTATCTTATAGATTGTGTTAGCCGCGCAACAATTCAAGACACATTATGTTTCGATTTTTCACAACAATGTTAACAATCCATTTACTTAATACGCAAACTAGCCGCAGTTCCGTCGCACAACAATACTATTATATGTTACGTCCGGTTTTTAGCCAGCCAGACAAGGGCCACAGCAATGGCCACGATAGTCACCCCCAAGCTTCGCCGTCGGTCACGGTTCATTTCTGCCATTACCTTGAGCATATCCTCAAAACGTAAAGGGGCCAGTGCAAGCACCAGCCCCCTCTATTACCGCCATCAGGCCACAAGGCCTAATAGCATATCATGGATCATTGGCCGCTATTTGATTTCAGATAGTTGAAAAACTCACTATCAGGCGACATGACCATTGAAGAATTACTACCGCTCAATGAATTCTCATAGGCGATCAATGACCGACGGAAAGCAAAGAATTCTGGATCGCGGCCAAAGGCTTCGGCGAAAATCGCGTTACGTTTGGCATCTGCTTCACCGCGAATAATCTCGGAATTCTTTTGCGCCTCTGACACGGTTTCAACCACGGTACGGTCTGCACGCGCCCGCGCCCGTTGCGCCGCTTCATTACCACGTGCAATCTCGTCGGCTGCTTCACGTTCACGTTCCGCACGCATCCGCTCAAAGGTTTTTTCCAGATTTTGTTGTGGCAGGTCAGCACGTTTAATCCGCACATCAATCACTTCCACACCCAAATCCACAGCTTTGATTCTAGCCGCATCCCTGATCAGGTTCATCAGACCAACCCGGTCAGATGATAACAATGCGTTCGAGTTCACATGGCCCAACACGGCCCGCAACTCGGAATTTAGAATAATCTCCAAGCGTCCCCGTGCTGAATTAACCCCGCCAGAACCGATGGCTTTACGGAACTTCACCACATCTGCAATCCGCCACCGTGCGAAAGCATCCACTTCAAAGCGACGGTTGTCTTTCATCGTCACCTCTAATGGCTGCGAGTCGAGTGGCAAAATACGGTCATCGTATTTCACGATCTCATGCAAAAACGGAATTTTGAAATATAGACCCGGATTATCGTCAATACCGACCACTTCACCAAACCATAATTTCAAAGCCTTTTCACGCTCATCCACGATGTAATAAGAAGACAGGCCGATAAAAACCAAAACAGCCAATATTGGCATTGCTACTGCTGAAAGTTTCATTAGTTTGACCCCCCCTTTTTATTTAATTCGTTCAAAGGCAGATAAGGCACAACACCGCTACCACCAATACTGTCATCAATAATAATCTTGTTCACGCCGCTCAGAACCCGCTCCATGGTTTCCAGATACAAACGTTTACGTGTCACTTCAGGGGCTTTGATATATTCCTCATAGACCGCRATAAASCGCGAKGCTTCACCTTCGGCTTCATTCACAGTTTGTGCGCGRTARCCTYCGGCCTGYTCCAKYAACTGTGCCGCTTYACCACGKGCCGCTGCGACCACTTTGTTGGAATAAGCATCCGCYTGTTTTTCCAAAGTATCRCGGGATTGTTCAGCCGCYTGCACRTTACGAAACGCATCAGCCACTTCACGCGGCGGATCRGCCTTGTCAAAGTTCACCCGAACRATRGWWACACCYGCWTKRTAGCTGTCCAGCGTTTCCTGGATCAAAATTTGCAGATCTGCTGCAATCTCACCCTTACCSGTGGTCAAAATCGGTGTCAGATTTGTACGCGCCACAATTTCACGCATCACAGACTCTGAAACCGCAAYRATRGTTTCTTGCGSATCGGCCAGATTAAACAGGTACTTCTGTGCATCATTGATGTTCCAGACCACCTGAAAATCAATATCCACAATGTTTTCATCGCCTGTCAGCATCAGACCTTCGTCACCACGAGAGCCGCCACCAACACCAATGTTTTCGATGTTTTCGCGTGTCACTGGCAGAATTTCTTTGGTCACAACCGGCCAAGGCGCAAAGTTCAGCCCCTCATTACCGGTTTTGTAATACTTACCCAAAAACAGCTCTACGGATTGTTCCGATGTATCTACACGGTAGAACGAAGAAAATGTCCACAAAACCAATGCTGCCACAGCAATCAAACCGATACCACCGGCACCTATGCCAGCACCGATGCCGCCACCAGATGAACCACCACCGCCGGAACGGTTTTTGCCGCCCATCAGCACACGTAGCTGTTCTTGGCCTTTACGGACAATTTCATCGATCTCTGGCATCTCGGGGCGATTATCACCGCCACGTGGGCCTTGCCCACCACCATTATTACCACCATCGTTGCCGCGATTACCACCGCTGCCCCATGGGCCTCCGGAATTGTTTCCAGCCATACTGTTAGAATCCTTTTTTATATACCGTACACATTAAGGGGTACTTATCCATGATTGTCAAAATATCAACCACCAACGGGCGTATTCATTGTTACAAGCTCTTCAGCGGCGGTCGGATGAATAGCCATTGTGCGATCAAAGTCTTCCTTGGTAGCCCCCATTTTCAGGGCCACTGCCGCCAGTTGTATCATCTCAGCCGCCGCGTGCCCCACAATGTGACAGCCCAAAACTTTGCGTGTGGCACAGCTGACGATCAGTTTCATCAACATGCGTTCAGGTTTGCCTGCCAAGATATGGGCCATCGGGCGAAACGCCGCGCGGTACACTTCAATCTCTTCGCGCCCACGCGCTTCTTCTTCGCCCATGCCAACCGTGCCAATCTCGGGCTGTGTGAACACAGCCGTTGCGATCAACTCGTGATCGGGTTGTGTCGGTATTCCGTGAAATACCGTATCCACAAAAGCCCCGCCTTCCACAATCGCCACAGGCGTCAGGTTTACGCGGTCAGTGACATCGCCCACTGCATAGATCGACGGCACATTGGTTTGTGAATAACCGTCCACAATAATCTGCCCCTTACCGCCCAGCGCCACATTCGCGTTTTCCAGCCCCAAGCCTTGCGTGTTGGGCACGCGGCCCGTGGCATACATCACCTGATCCACAACAATCTGAACCCCGTGGGTGTTGGTCACAACCAAGCCTTCGTCAGTTTTCACGATAGATTGCACATCCGTGCCCACATGCAGATCAACACCTTTGACGCGCATTTCTTCGGCGACAAAGCCCTGCACCTCATGATCAAAGCCACGCAACACCTGTTCGCCACGATAATATTGCGTCACCTTTGACTCCAGACCGTTCATAATACAGGCAAATTCGCAGGCGATATAACCGCCGCCCACAACCAGAAAGCGTTTTGGCTGCTGTTCCAGATGAAACACCTCGTTTGAGGTGATCACATATTCATGCCCCTCAAACTTCGGCACAAACGGTGTGCCACCCGTGGCCACCAGAATATGCTTGGTGGTAAAAACCTCACCCGTAGACAGTTTAACCGTATGCGCATCCACAACCTCTGCGCGCGCCAGAAACATATCCGCGCCCGCCGCCATCAGGTTTTTGCCGTAAATCTGTTCCAAACGGTCAATTTCTATGTCTTTAGCCGCTATGAACTTGCCCCAGTCGAAACTGACCTCGCCCACAGACCAGCCATAGCCCTTGGCATCTTCAAATGCCTCGGCATAGCTTGATGCATAGACCATCAGTTTTTTAGGCACACAGCCGCGTATCACACAGGTGCCCCCCATGCGGTATTCTTCGGCCAAACCAACTTTGGCCCCTGTACCCGCAGCCAAACGGCCTGCACGCACACCACCGGAACCGCCACCAATGACGAAAAGATCGTAGTCAAAAGACATGACAGTCTCCTAAAATTAAAGCTTATATATCCAGAAACATATTATCTTGTTCAACAACGTCAATCTGTTCGAACTCAACCGTCCCTATATTAATGTCGCGTACTTCAACACGGCCATCAAGATGTCCAATCACAACGGCGTCAGCAATATCCAGAAACAGGCCTGTTTCCACAACACCGGGAATTTGGTTCAGCACCAATGACAATTCTCGCGGTTTGCTGATACTGCCCAGATGCAGGTCCAGAATATAATGCCCTTCATCGGTGATCAAATTAGTGTCACCTGCCATGCGCACAGTCACTTTCTGGCTCATAACTTCCAGATTGGATAAAACTTCTTCGATCAGACCTTTTGTGGTTTCCCAACCGAATTTCACCACTTCGACAGGCAGCGGGAATTGCCCCAAGATTTTCACGTCTTTACTGGCATCCGCAATAATCACCACTTGATCCGATGCCGTTGCCACAATTTTTTCTTGCAACAAGGCGGCACCACCGCCCTTGATCAGGTTCAACTCAGGATCAAACTCATCGGCCCCGTCTATTGTCAGATCAAGCCACTTGACCTCATCCATCGTGCGCACGGTAATACCACATTCAGCCGCCAAATTGGCCGTTTGCGCCGAGGTCGCCACCGCGATAATATCCAGCCCGTTATTGCGCACCTCTTCACCGATCAGGCGCACCAGCCAGGCCGCGGTAGAGCCGGTACCCAGCCCCAACCGCATCCCGGGCTTTACATAGTCCATGGCGCGTTTTGCACAGATAAATTTCGCCTTGTCGGCAGGTGTTAGTTCTTGTGACATCTCATTCCCCAATGAACGTATAAGATAGCTATAAATTGTATTGCCCTGCACGACGAGGGTAAATTCGTTCTAAAGCGTACTTTCCACACAAATAATATCCACTTTAGGGCAAACAACCTTTGATTACGTCGTTTTTACGGTTCCAGTTTTGAAAAAACCTGCCAGATTGCGCCGCAACAGCCTAAGGAATCGCGGAATGTTTCTCAGCATATTTGAAGTCTTTAAAATCGGCATCGGCCCCTCCAGTTCCCACACTATGGGGCCAATGGTAGCCGCTGAACGGTTTTTGCGTGCCTTAAAGAACAACAACATCAATGCCACTCACCTACGTTGTTCCTTACACGGCTCGCTGGCCTTCACCGGCAAAGGCCACCACACGGATCAGGCGGTTATCCTGGGCCTTGACGGCTTTATTCCATCCGAATTCAACCCCGGCCTTGCCAAACAGGCCGAAGCCCGCATTGGCGCACAAAAAACCGTGCGCCCCAAAGGTCACCCCCCCTACCGGTTTGATCCCGCAACAGACGTGGTGTTTGATTATGACCGTATATTGCAAGACCACGCCAACGGCATGATCCTGTACGCCTTGAAAGACGATGCCATCGTCTATGAACAGATCTACTACTCTATCGGTGGCGGCTTCGTGCAAACCCCGCAAGAGATGGCCGCAGACATAGACCCGACCGCACGCAAACAAAAAGTGCTGTACCCGTTTCGCACTGCCAATGAGATGCTGGCCATGGCCAACGCCAGCGACATGACCATTGCAGAATTGAAACAAGCTAATGAAACCATTCATATGAGTGCGGGCGAGCTGAACAAAGGTATTCAGCAAATCTGGGAAGTCATGACCGAGTGTATTGATACGGGCTTTGAAGAAAGCGGCATTTTGCCGGGCGGCCTGAATACCCGTAGACGCGCCAAAGCTATTCACGATGAATTACAGGCCGAGCGCGGCAATAACATGGCAGCACCTCACATCATCAATGACTGGATCGCGGCCTATGCCATATCTGTGAATGAGCAAAATGCGGCAGGGGCGCGTGTTGTCACCGCGCCCACCAATGGTGCTGCAGGCGTGATCCCGGCCACATTGCGTTATTATCTGGATCACGTGCCGGAAGCGGACACCAATAAAGTCGCGGAATTCCTGCTAACCGCAGCGGCCATCGGTGCCTTGATCAAATCCAACGCCTCTATTTCCGGTGCAGAAGTGGGTTGCCAAGGCGAAGTAGGTTCAGCCTCTGCCATGGCCGCCGCCGGCCTTTGTGCGGTATTAGGCGGCACTAATGAACAAATTGAAAACGCCGCCGAAATCGCCCTTGAACATCACTTGGGCATGACCTGCGACCCGATCAAAGGTCTGGTGCAAGCCCCTTGCATCGAACGCAACGGCATGGGGGCGATCAAAGCCGTATCCGCCGCATCACTGTCTTTGCGCGGTGACGGCAAGCATCTGGTATCACTGGACAGCTGCATTGAAACCATGCGCCAAACCGGGCTTGATATGAATTCCAAGTATAAAGAGACATCTTTGGGCGGTCTGGCGGTAAATCTACCTGCCTGTTAACGCGCGCTTGGCTGCCTCTAGATGCTTCACAGGCAACATCACTATTGCGTCGCCCTCATCCAAATACAGTGAAACCGTCGGGCCACTTGCCATATTAGACGTTCCACTGCGTGTAATGGGCGAAAGGGCCACATCATCAAGCGGCCACTTCAGCCCGGTTGAGCGCATCTTTGTATCACTCATCGGGAAGATCGAAACCCGCGTCCCTTTGGGAACATCCAAAACCAGCTCTTTTGGGCAACAAAAGCAAATATCCTGATCGCCCAGCAATATCACTGCGCGCTCTGGATAACGCACCAACACCGAAAGTGCGGTCAATTCATGGTCAACACGCCCGCCTAGAAATCCATAGCCCAGATAAAGCGGTGCTTTGACCGAATACAGGCATTTTTCAAAATCCGTAGTGTCCTGTTCCGACAAATGGATAACCTGCCCGTCAAACGCGCCTGAAAAGCTGTCCATGTCGCCAACGATTAAATCAGGCTTCAACCGAAACTCTACCGCTGTGTTGGCCCCGCCATCTGCACAAATCAAAGGTGCATTCGAATCAACCAGAGGTCGCAAGTGGCGTGAAGGCACCTCTGCCCCGCCCAAAAGCACGACAGGTGCCTTGTATTCTACAGTGTGGCGGTGTTTTTGATCATTGTTTCCCATAGGCACCCAATAAAGAATATATTTAATAAAATTAACAACAAAAGCGACGTTACAGCTATAAAAATCACAAAATATATCCTATAAATATAACTCGTCGTGGGGGCGTGTAACGAGTAGAATGAGTATATTATGGATTCGCACCCTAAAGTTATGACCGTATCATATGGTACATTTTCATGTACCCTAGACGGTTTCGATGACCCTTTCACTACCATGCAACTGGTTGCGGAATATTTCCGCAAACTATCTGCCGATGATCGCTATTTCGGTAGCGAACCATTGCAGCCGGATGCATCGAAACTTCATCAAATAGCTAAGGATGCGAATCCTAATCGTATTGACGCCGAAGTCACTGATAACAGTGTAATCCTACGGCAGGCAGATGTGATTGAAGCCACTCCCCAACAGCAACCTGCACAGGTTGAAGCGGAAGATAAGGTTCTTGAAACTGCCCCAGAAGAAAAAATCTCTAAGGTAAATCAAGATGTTACGGATGAAAAAGGTGCATCGGAAGACGCCAAGACTACGTTTTCATCACGCCGCGCTGTAACAACAAAAGATGTGGTTTCCAACAAAACTGTCGCTTCATTAGAAGAAAGCATCACCGACACGACAACAGCCGATGAACTGGCACCTACTTTAGATGAAGAAATCCCCTCTGAAACCGTGTCCGCTGCCGTAAGAGCCCTAAAAGGCGGTGAAGCGATTGACCGCTGGTTGGAAACAACCAACGAAAAAATGGCAATGCCGGAACATGTTTCAAAAGCAAACGCGCTTGAACGCCTGAAAGCTGCCGTTGCCGCAACCGAAGCAGAACGCACAACGCGCATGAAAAACATCACAACAGATGTTGTGGTTGAAACTGGCGAAGAACGCCGCGACAACACAATTTCATTCCGCCGCGAACTGGCAAAAGTCCGCAAAGCCTATGAAACCGAAACCAGTATTTTTTTCCGGCCCAAAGCCCGCAAAACGGCTGGCCGCAACGGCGCATCCCGCCCGCTTGTTCTAGACATGGGCCAACGCATTAAACGCAAAATCCAGAATGCAGAAGTCGCACAAACTGAAGTTGTCAAAAAAAAAAGCAATCTAACGCTGGTTGGTGAAAAACCGGAAGAAATGCGCCGCCCGAAAGTTACAGTTACGCGCAAATCAAAAGAACAGCTGCCCAGCTTTGACACTTTCGCCAAAATGATGGGCGCAAGCACACTGATCGAACTTTTGGAAGCCTCTGCTGCCTATATGACCCTTGTGCTTGGTCTAAAGCGTTATTCCGAAGCACAAATTTCGGCCAACCTGCCTGAACATATCAAAAACATCGTCAAGGATGAAGAATGCACAAGCACATTGGATCGTCTGAATAAACGCGGGTTTATCAATTCGGGCAGAGGCGGCACTTACACAATTTCTATGGCCCGCAAAGCGGCCTATCAAAAGAAATATCTAGCGGGTTAAAGCTTAGGATCATCTTTCCCGACGCCTTTAAACACAAACTTGAACGGTATCGCCCAAGCCACGCCCAAGACCAGATAGATCAGCAATTCGACCAGCATCGGTAAGCGCGGGATTGCCGTCATGATTGTGACCGCAACCACAATGTAAAACGGCAACCAGATCAGCAAAACGACCAATGACCAGCGACGGCGGGCTTTGTAAGACAGGGCCATCAGTCGGCAAACGGGTCAGTGACAAGAATGGTATCTTCACGCTCTGGGCTGGTGGACAGCAATGCCACAGGGCAATCAATCAACTCTTCCACACGGCGCACATATTTGATCGCAGCCGCTGGCAAGTCGTTCCATGATCGCGCCCCTTCAGTGCTTTCAGACCAACCGGGCATTTCCTCATAAATCGGGGTGCAACGCGCCTGCGCATCGGCCGCTGTCGGCAGATAATCCAGCCGTTTGCCATCCAGATCGTAAGCCACACATATTTTCAAGGTTTCAAACCCGTCCAGCACATCCAGCTTGGTGAATGCAATGCCCGACACGCCTGATGTAGCACAGGTTTGCTTGACCAGAACCGCGTCAAACCAGCCACAACGGCGTTGACGGCCTGTCACCGTGCCAAACTCATGGCCGCGCTCACCCAGACGTTGCCCATCATCATCATGCAATTCAGCCGCAAAAGGCCCCTCACCCACACGGGTTGTGTAAGCCTTCACAATTCCCAGAACAAAATCTATCGCCCCTGGCCCCACGCCAGTACCGGTTGCCGCTTGCCCCGCGATTACATTAGACGAGGTCACAAACGGATAGGTTCCGAAATCAATATCCAGCAACGCCCCTTGCGCCCCTTCAAACAGAATGCGCTTACCAGCCTTGCGCTTTTCAGCCAAAACCTTCCAAACAGGTTGGGCATATTTCAACACGCTTGGCGCAATTTCTTCCAAAGCCGCCAGCAATGCCGCACGGTCAACTTCAGGTAATCCCATGCCACGGCGCAGCGTATCATGGTGCTGCAACAACCGATCCACACGTTTTTCAAGCGTTTCACGATCAGCCAGATCAGCCACACGAATGGCCCGACGCCCAACCTTATCTTCATAAGCGGGGCCAATGCCGCGCCCGGTGGTGCCGATCTTGGCCACCGTATTTTGCTGCTCGCGTGCGCGATCCAATTCACCATGAACAGGCAGGATCAATGGCGCATTTTCCGCAATCATCAAGTTTTCAGGCGTAATATCAACGCCCATAGCTTGCAGCTTGGCAATCTCTTCTTTCAAATGCCACGGGTCTAACACCACGCCATTACCGATGACAGACAGTTTACCACCGCGCACAATGCCAGAAGGCAGCAGCGACAGTTTGTAAACTTTACCGTCAATTACCAGCGTATGCCCCGCGTTATGCCCGCCCTGAAAACGCGCGATCACATCAGCACGCTCAGAAAGCCAATCCACGATTTTACCTTTACCCTCGTCGCCCCACTGGGCGCCCACGACCACTACGTTTGCCATATTTGAAAAGACTCGCTTTTGATTATAACCTTAGTCGGTATAGCCGCCCCGCACGTTCGGGGAAACCTAAAAAACGCCACACGGGGAAAACACTCTGATATCACACCAAAAAACCCATCGACAAGCCGCCGCGCATATATTAGACACCGCCGAGTAGTCATTCACACAACAGGGTACCCCCATGGAAAACGTCGTTTTAGTCATCCACTTGATCCTTGCTATGGGCTTGATCGGCATCGTGCTGATCCAACGCTCAGAAGGCGGCGGTTTAGGCCTTGGTGGCGGCGGTGGCGGTGGCGGTGGTGGCACTCGTTCAGGGCGTCCCGCGTCTACCCCTATAGCCAAAGTGACATGGTTCTTTGCTATCGGTTTTGTAATCACCAGCATCTCGCTAACCGTCATTGCGGCCCAAAACGCCAATTCTGACAGTGTCATCGACCGTTTAGGCACTGATTTATTGGCGCCTGCCAGTGACGCACAAACCCCGGCCCCCGCAGGTCTGCAAGGCAACCTTCTGCCGCCCACAACTGGCGATGTACCAACAGCCCCACCAGCCGCAGAATAACCCCTAACCCCAACAAATAGTTGGGGTTTGCTAAAAAACCACATGATCTTGCGGTTCTACCCTTGTCAGAATCGCCCTGACCCGTTACTAATCAAATCCCGTGATACAGGCGTTTTTTGACTGCTCAGGGACGCCCCAATAACCAAAAAACCACGGGAGATGCCAATCAATGGCACGATATATCTTTATTACAGGCGGCGTTGTTTCATCCTTAGGCAAAGGCTTGGCCTCTGCCGCATTAGGCGCATTACTGCAAGCACGCGGCTACACCGTTCGCCTGCGCAAACTTGATCCCTACCTGAACGTAGACCCCGGCACCATGTCACCCTTTGAACATGGCGAAGTGTTTGTCACCGATGACGGTGCCGAAACCGATCTGGACTTGGGCCATTATGAACGCTTCACTGGGGTTGCTGCGCGCCAAACCGACTCCATCTCATCAGGCCGCGTCTACACCACCGTGCTGGAAAAAGAACGCCGTGGCGACTACTTGGGCAAAACCATCCAGGTGATCCCGCATGTCACTAATGAGATCAAAGATTTCATCAAAATCGGCGACGACGAGGTCGATTTCATGCTCTGCGAAATCGGCGGCACCGTGGGTGACATCGAAGGCTTGCCGTTCTTCGAAAGCATCCGCCAATTCAGCCAAGACCGCCCGCGCGGCGAATGTGTTTTCATGCACCTGACCCTGCTGCCCTTCTTGAAAGCCAGCGGTGAGCTGAAAACAAAACCCACCCAACACTCGGTCAAGGAACTGCGCTCGATCGGCATCGCCCCCGATGTTCTGGTCTGCCGATCCGAACACGAAATTCCCGAAAAAGAACGCGCCAAACTTGCCTTGTTCTGTAACGTGCGCCCCGATAGCGTGATCCCCGCATATGACCTGGAAACCATCTATGACGCCCCCTTGGCCTACCACGAAGTTGGCATGGATCGCGCGGTTCTGGCAGCCTTTGGCATTACCGACGCGCCCGACCCAGACCTGACCATATGGCAAGACGTATCTGATCGAATGCACAACCCCGACGGCGAAGTAAAAGTTGCCATTGTCGGCAAATACACCCAGCTGGAAGACGCTTATAAATCTATCGGCGAGGCCTTGACCCACGGCGGTATGTTCAACCGGGTCAAAGTGAAAACCGAATGGATTGACGCCGAAATTTTTGAACGCGAAGACGTCGCCCCGCATCTTGAACGCTTTGACGCTATCCTTGTGCCAGGCGGCTTTGGCGAACGCGGCACCGAGGGCAAAATCAAGGCTGCACAATTCGCCCGCACCCGCAAAATCCCCTACCTGGGTATCTGCCTAGGCATGCAAATGGCCGTCATTGAGGCCGCCCGGAATCTGGCAAATATGCCCGACGCAGGTTCAGAAGAATTTGACCATGAAGCAGGTAAAAAACGTTTCACCCCAGTGGTTTACCACCTTAAAGAATGGGTAGAGGGCAACCGCACAGTAGCCCGCGCCGTCACAGACGACAAAGGTGGCACCATGCGCTTGGGGGCTTACAATGCCACCTTGAAAGAAGGCTCCAAAGTTGCCGAGGTTTACGGCAGCACCGCCATCTCGGAACGCCACCGCCACCGCTATGAGGTCGACATCAAATACCGCGAAAAACTGGAAAAATGCGGCTTGATATTCTCTGGCATGTCCCCCGACGGTAAATTGCCCGAAATAGTCGAGGCCAAAGATCACCCGTGGTACATCGGCGTACAATTCCACCCCGAACTGAAGTCAAAACCCTTTGACCCCCACCCCCTGTTCAGGGATTTCGTGAAGGCCGCTGTGGAACAAAGCAGGTTGGTTTAGTTACTAACTTGTAAGCACGCCATCTTGTCGCGATATAGTGGCAGATGGTATGTTGCCTTGCAAATGGGGTTCCAATCGGGCAAACATCCGTCCTAGAGTTTTGTTCAGCTATTTCGCTGTTAGATATGTGAGTTTTTATGAGCACGAGTGTAAGAGATATCCGTCCAGTAGATCATTTGGTTTTGCCCGTTACAAATTTGGAAATTGCTAGAGAGCGTTTGACTTCTCTAGGGTTTACGGTCGCGCCAGATGCAAAACATCCCTTTGGTACAGAAAACGCCTGTGTATTTTTTAAAGACGATACTTATCTTGAGCCTTTGGCAATTGACCACCGCGAGACATGTGAAAAAGCTGCGTTAAAAGGCAATGTATTTGTTGAGCGCGATCAAGCGTTTCGTTTTCGCAAAGGCCACGAAGGTTTTTCAGCAGTCGTTTTTGGCAGTAAAGATAGCGACGGCGATCATAAGCAATTTAAAAAACATGGCATGAGTGCTGGTAAAATGCTAAAATTCATGCGCGATGTAGATGATGGCAATGGTAATATTTCACAAGCTGGATTTAAACTGGCATTTGCAGGCGATTTACGTTCCCCAGACAGTTTCTTCGTTACATGCGAGCGTATCAATCCGCCTGTTGTTGATAAAAAGAAATTGCAAAAGCACAAAAACGGTGCTGTTAGCATTAAAGAAGTGGTTTTAAGCGAGGCTGTACCTTCTGATTTTCAATATATCTTGCAAGAAGTTATCAATCAGCGCGAAGTAAACTCACATTCCTTTGGCATGGATATAAAGTCTGCCAATGCCAATATTGCTGTTTATACGGGTGAAGGGCTTAAGGCTTGGTTTGGCATGAGTAAAGGCTGTCACTCGCGT
>JAESRV010000122.1 GCA_016764475.1 Amylibacter sp. | reverse complement strand
ACTGCGATCATGAAAAAACTGGTTGTATTGGCCAATGCCCTTTTACGCGATAACCGAATATGGGCAGAAAAATCCATTTGACTAACACGGATACTCCTCGCGAAGCAATCGGTTCTCTTTGCGAAGCCGAGTGACTTCCGCCTCAAGATCGCTTTGGGCCGTAGGCGCAGGCAACTCTTTGCGTTCCAATTGTATTCAGCGGCTCAACGTCGAAAAACCAACGTTAAAGTCAGCAGCTACTTGCTTGCGACTCAACCCACTCGTCAGCGCTACGCGCACCGCTTCCTGTCTGAGTTCTGTCGTATGTTGTGATGCCATTTCGTTTCTCCTTTTGCGTATAATACGCGGTTAAAGGAGCGGCACAATTCCGCGCTTTCCCAAACCACCTTGATCTCGATCAAAGCACCCAGCCCTCTTTCATGCGTAATCTAGCTTGAAAAGGAGACCACCCATGCCCAACTGGAACGCTCAACAAAAAATTCTGGAAACCCGCCTGCAAGAACTGGATACAAAACTGCATCAGATCGAAGACAGGTTGGATGAAACCCCCACCAAAGATTTTGAGGATTTCGCGCAGGAAAGCGAAGAAAACGAAGTGATGGAAAGCTTGGGTAACGCAGGCCTGAAAGAGATCGAAATGATCAACGCCGCATTACAGCGAATCAAAGATGGCATTTATGGTGAATGCCAAAAATGCGGTGATGACATCCTGCCTGAACGACTGGAAGTCGTGCCTTATACCCCGCTGTGCTGCAACTGCGCTGGAAAGGTATAAGACATGTCTTTTGAAAACCTGAAAGCTTCTATATATTTGCTGCTGGAAGAGATGACCGAGCAACCCGAAGACCTGCACATATTGCAAGAACAGTTGCGTGAGAAAATCGCTGAATTTCGCGTCCTTGGCTTGCCCGTGCCTGAAGATTTTATTCAGGCGGAACGCGATATGCGCAAGGAATTAAACCTGCCTAAAACGTAGCCGAAACCTCATACATCACAGGTTCAAAGCTTTTGCACAGTTCATTGATGGCACGGTTGCGTTTGCGCATCTCGTCGGTGCGTAACATTGCCTGAAAATCCTTGCGATCATCCCATTGGGAATAATTAGCAATGCGGGTTTGTGCGTCGTTCACATGCAGACCCGCCGCAATGAACCCTGGTTGTTTACTGATCACATCGCGGTACGCTTCGGTCAGCGCATCCAGCAAATCCTGACAAGTTCCAGGTGTCACCTCAAAGGTTGTTAAAACGGTTTGCGATGTTGTTTCGGTGGCTATTTTCATTATGGCTACCTCCTATAAAGACAGCCTAGCACCCCAGCACTGATCTCCAAAACACTTTAACGCAGTACATGCACCGCACAGGTTGCATGGCGTACAACACGTGCCGCTGTAGAACCCAGAAAATAATCCTGATACCCAGGCCGATGTGATGCTATAATAATGCAATCAACCTCATTTTGCTCTGCGTAATCCAGTATGCTGTTGGCACAATGCCCGACAACAACTTCAATTTTCGTGTTTCGATGCCCATCCGCATCCTCTTGCAACGTCACCTTGGCATCGACCACATTTTTGGTCATCTGATCATCAGGCAGTTGCTGCGCGATATATGGCGGAATAAACTCGATGACAGATAACAGGGTTACTCTGCTGTCTTTTGTGCGTATCACCTCGGCCAATTCAATAGCCGCGTTTGTGTCACGCTGATGGTCAGGCGCTATCGGAATAAGAATTGATTTATACATAAGGGTCTCCTTCTTACTCGTTTTACTATACGCCTCTAAAATCAACGCACTTTGATCTGAATCATATCCAATAAACAAAAGAATGGGCTGGCACTATGCCAACCCATTTATAATTTACCTAATATTTACAGGCTAAGTAGGAACATCACACCGCACGGTTGCATTCACTTTACCCTGAACAGGCTTTGACCACGTCAAAGAAAATGAAACCCCGCCCGTACTTTGACCGATCTGCGAATAAGGTAAATCATAAACCGCAATATTCGAGCTATCTCGCAACGCCCCTTGGGCAATAACGGCAGTCACTGTGCGAGTGCGCCCGCCAAATGGTAGAAATTCAGAAACGTCCCTTGTCCAGGTAGCATTCGGGCCTGTACGCGTAACTGTAACCGTAACCGGGTTTTGCATTCCATCCGCTACCCCGTTATACATGTTCCCGGTTACCGTCACATTGCGTGCTCTGGTGTGATCAATATCCGCATGCGTTGTATCAACGATCTCTACACGATCCAGGTTCGATCCGTTAATCGCTTTGAAAACATTGTCCGTAATTGTGAACCCGTTCAGAAACTGCCCCGCACCAAACGGTTTAACATGTATCCACCTGAACCAGTTTGGCACACCATTTGCAGTAAAAATATTTCCCGTAATAATCAGCCCGCCAAAAGAAAACCCCCCGGTGAAACCAGGTGTCGCATCATGCTGGTTGTCCCATTCAATATAACAGTTATCCACATAATTTCCGATGAATGTCGATTTCACATTTATCGTCGTAAAAATAATCCCGGCCGTGCGTTCGCCTGTTCCCGAAATATCGCCTTGGAAAAAATGGTTACCTGATATGATATTTCCCGTACCACCAATTACCGCAAAATACTTGTACCTGATAGCCCGGTTGTTCCGCACTTTCAGATCGTTCTCATTACTGTTGAAAGCAATAGAAACGCGGTCAAGAACATCCAAAGTCAGTTCAGCCGAAATAAACTGACAACGGTCAATGAGCATACCAGAGCAGCCCCGCCCGATAGATGTAATACACCTATCTTTATTGGCCGTGAAAAAACAATCTTTGAAGTGGAATATCAACCCATCGGGGGCGATCATCACACCACTGGCAATACTGCTGCCATTGAAATCCAGATTTTCAAACGTAAACCTGGAAACACTGGTGAACCCGCTCATATCCAACAGATATTTATTACGTGTGAACGTATATATCTGACTGGCAGCTGCCCCCCACAAGGGGCTGCTTAAAGTTAGCGACTGGTTTGATACATTCACATCTTTTACATAAATCTCAACGCCAACACCAAAGCCTTCAACCAATGAACCTATTACAATCGACGCAATATTTGCCACCCCAGTCAGGGTTGTACCATTAGTGGAATTGAAACTTGCACTCGACGTCACCGTTTCACTATCCCAAGCGGCCCCGGACAACGCTTTAAATTCGCCATTACGCAAAACACGTCTGGTACTAAAGTTATCCTTGTTTCCAACCACAGCATGAAGATCAACAGGCCCATCCAACTGAATTGTATAGCCGCACAAATCCAAAGACTCGTGATCTGTAAAGTTGAACAACGCCTGAAACGCTTTCTTAAATGCCAGTGTTTCATTGCCAAACGCATCCAGATATGTGGCGTAATCATAGTTCTGCGTCAGTTGTAAAACAGCATTGTCAGGCATCACCAATGTGCCCTGAAAGCGAATACGTGATACAAATGTCACCGTTTGCCCGACGAAAAAACTACCTTCAGACACCAATATATCACGCCCGTTCGCCGCCGCATCCGCCGCCTCAAAGGCCGCCGTATTATCGGTAATGCCGTCCCCCACAGCACCAAAGTCTTTTACGTCGACAACATCCAGAACTTCACCAAAGAAAACCGAGCTGACATCTTCAATCACAATGTCTTCTACCCGAACAACACCCCCGTTATTTCCCGTCAGATCAATTCCGAAATGACCAAAATCAGCATCGCGCCCCCAAATCATATCAACGCCCGTGCGCGTACCCGTCCCCACAATCGCACTAACCTCAACGATCTCTCCAAAAGTTGTCAATGGCACGCTGTCACCAACTTCCACCACACCACCAATGTGATTTCCGGCGGCATCCGCTGCCCACCCTGCAATTCGAACCGAAGGCAATGCCCCTGCAATCGCCTTAACCCGCGCGGTGATGCGTAAATAACACCCTGCCAAAAGCGGCGTATCTGCAAAAGCACGCAGTTTCTGGATGCTTTGGGTTTTTACCAATTCCAACGCAGTGCCAAAATCAGCATCCGATGCAATCAACGTTGCATTGCTTGCGCCATCATACGCGGGATCACCCGGTAATCCGTTTCCACTGGACCACAAGTCCAACCCATCGCCAAAAGCAGGTGGCATCAGAACGATGCCATCAGTAATTACTTTGTTCATAATCAATCCTTCTTGAATACAGCCCAAAGGGCATAAAACCTCAAAAAGAATTATCAATTAAGCATTAATCAGGGCTTCACCATGCGTACGCAGGCTACCATTTCACGCAAAATTTCCCTATTGACGCATCAGATGAAACCCACAGTTGGTCCGCTAATGGCCCCAAAGGCGCAGAACCTATGCCAGATCAAACACCCACACTTGCCCAAGCTTTCCGTGTCTGGGCCAAAATAGGTATCCTCTCATTCGGTGGCTCCGCCGCCCAAATCGCCATGATGCACCGTGAAGTTGGCGACGATAAAAAATGGCTCACCGAAAAGCAGTTCCTCAACGCCCTAAGCTTTTGCATGTTGCTACCCGGCCCAGAGGCCATGCAACTGGCAACTTACACCGGCTGGCGTATCAACGGCACGATCGGTGGCCTGATGGCAGGTCTGCTTTTTGTCATCCCCGGTGCCATTGTCATTTTGGCATTGGCAACACTTTACGCCTACCTTGGCAATGTCCCGATTATAGAAGCCCTCTTTTGGGGGATTAAAGCCACCGTCGTGATCATCGTGATCGAGGCCCTGTTACGTGTCTCCAAAAAAGCCCTCAAACGCACCGATCATTGGGTCATCGCGGCCCTTGCCTTCATCGGCATCTTCTTTCTGAACATTCCTTATCCGCTGATTGTTCTCATGGCAGCCCTTTATGGCCTTTTCATTAACGACACATCCAGCACACCCGAAGAGCAGATAACACACCGACAACCACTGGCAAAAACCCTGAAAACCATCGTAATATGGCTTGTCATCTGGTGGTTTCCCATCCTGATTCTAGACCAATTCACCGACCACAATATCCTGAAAGAAATCGCCGCCTTCTTTTCCAAACTCGCCGTCGTCACTTTCGGCGGTGCCTATGCCGTCCTTGCCTACATGGCCCAAGACGTGGTTGTCCTGAAAGGCTGGCTAACCGCAGATCAAATGATGGACGGTCTCGGCCTTGCCGAAACCACCCCCGGCCCCCTGATCCTGGTCACGGAATTCGTAGGTTTTCTTGCGGGCTTTGCTAAAGGCGGCTGGCTTTTGGGCCTCACGGCGGCAATCGTCACCCTATGGGTCACCTTCATCCCCTGTTTTCTGTGGATATTCGCAGGTGCCCCCTACATCGACTGGATTGGCACCCAACCCCGATTGCGCGGCGCATTAACCGCCATTACCGCCGCTGTTGTCGGTGTTATCTTGAACCTGTCAATCTGGTTCGCCCTGCATGTCTTCTTTGACACCGTCACAAAATCCAGCCTTGGCCCCCTCACCCTGTGGCAACCCACACTTGCATCGATCAACCCAACCGTAACGGCCCTTGCGATCCTGTCGGGATACCTCTTGTTGAAGCGTCACTGGAACGTCGTCTGGGTCTTGTTTCTATCTGGCGGATTAGCGCTTCTGGCAGCACAGTTTTAGGGTCAAAACCTAGTCAACGCGCACTTGCAAAATACCGCATGAAGGCTAAACTTGCCCTCATGCCAAATACACCATCGCCCATCCGTCCAACCGATAATGAAGCCCGCCAGATCACCCGTGATCTGATTGCAAACGCCCGGTTCGGGTCGCTTGCCGTATTGCACCCGGACACAGGCTTGCCCCACGTCACACGCATCGCCATAGGCACAAGCCCATCAGGCACACCACTTACCCTGATCTCTGACCTGTCCTTTCACACCAAAGCATTACGCCATAATCCGAATTGTTCTCTTCTATTAGGTGAGCCTGCCGCAAACGGTGATCCGTTGGTTCATCCGCGTATCTCAATCCAATGTAAAACCAGTTTTCTTGCCCGCAATGACGCTAAACACGCTGACATTCGCGCCCATTACCTAGCAAGCCGCCCCAAATCCAAACTCTACATAGATTTCGCCGATTTCAATTTTGTGCTATTCTACATCCAATCCGCCAGCCTAAACGGTGGCTTTGGCAAAGCATATGAATTGACGGCTAAGGATTGCACGGCACCTACATCATAGCCCTTAATATGGACATTCCTGTATTATCTCGTACAAATCAGAAAACTATTAGAGTACATTACCAATGGCCACATCTGTCGATCAACTATTATCAAAAGCAAAATCATGCGCACGCAAGGGTGATGTTCAAACTGCTGCACAAATATACAGATCAGTCCTGCAACGTTTCCCGAAAAACAAACGCGCCCTTAAAGGTTTGCAATCAGTGCAAGGCCAGCAATCTACCAGCAACCACCCCCCGCAGAATCAAATCAACGCTCTGATTAATCTGTTACAACAGGGTCAGCTGCAACAAGTCGTTCAACACGCAGCCCCCATGACGCGGCAATTCCCGAATACAACCGCCCTGCACGATTTTCTGGGCATGGCGCATATGGGCTTAGAAAACTACGGCCAAAGCATTGAAAATTTCCGCAAAGTCTTGCAACTGCAACCCAATTACCCCGAAGCGCATAATAATCTGGGTGCTGCTCTAAAAGCCAAAGGCCACTTGGATGAGGCTTTTCAAAGTTACCAAAAAGCCTTGCAACTAAAACCTGATTATGCCGAAGCACACAACAATCTAGGCATTGCATACCAGGAACAAAGTGCCTTTGATCTGGCCATAACAAGCTTCGAAAATGCGCTTCAATACGCCCCTAATTATGCCGATGCCTATTTTAATCTGGGCAGTGCCTATAAAGAAATTAGTGCTTTACCCAAAGCCATCGCCAGTTTCGAAAAAGGCCTGTCCATCAATCCCAATAACGCCGAAGCACAAAACCACCTTGGCAATGCGCTGCAAGCGGATGGCCGTCTGGATGATGCGTATATTTGTTATCAAAAAGCCCTGAAAATTGACCCTAATTTCTTCAGAACTTATCTGAACATCGGCAGTACCTTAAAGGCACAGGGCAAAACAGAAGAAGCCATTACGAACTACAAAAAAGTATTGCAGCTACAGCCCGATTACGCCGAAGCTTACCGCAATTATGCGTCTATGCAAAAGTTCAAAGCAGAAGATGAATACACTCGGCAGTCAGCCAAACTTCTAGCCGAACAATCACTGCCGCCCAAGGATCAAATGCATTTAAACTTTGCACTTGGTAAAGTCAGACTTGATCTTGGAAAAACTGCCGAAGGCATCGCGTTTTTAAAGGCCGGAAATGCACTTCGCAAAGCTGAGCTGAATTACGATATATCCATCGACCGTAATTTATTCAGCGACATCAAACAGCTGTTCGAAAGCAAAACATCCTCACTTAAACCTGATAACGCACAAGCCCCCACACCTATATTCATTCTTGGTATGCCGCGCTCTGGCACCACATTGGTAGAGCAAATCATTTCCAGCCATTCAGATGTATATGGCACAGGCGAATTAAGATATTTGGGCGATATCATCGACAAAATAGACTTAAACATACCTCTAGATGAAAGCACGTTAAAAACCATCCGCGCCGAATATTACGATAGAATTTCCGGCCTGAATACAGACTGCAAATTCATAACCGATAAAATGCCCGCCAATTTCAAGTGGACGGGCTTTATCAAACAAGCTTTCCCCGAAGCAAAAATTGTACACACAAACCGCAATCCCGCTGCTGTTTGTTGGTCAAATTTCAAACTCTATTTCCCTGCGGATGGCATGCGTTTCACTTTCGGCATGGAAGATATCGCGCATTATTACGGGCTGTATCAGGATATTATGGGATTTTGGCGTAAAAAATATCCAGATGGGTTTTATGATATCTCTTATGAAAAGCTCACCGAGAACCAGTTAAGTGAAACCCAAAATCTTTTGACTTACCTTGACTTAGGTTGGCAAGATGCCGTTATGGATTTTCACAAAAATACCCGCAGTGTAGCCACAGCATCCAACCAACAAGTTCGCACGAAAATGTATAAAGGCAGCTCTCAGGAGTGGGAAAAGCATAAAGACCATTTGGGGCCGATGCTCAACATCTTAGAAGCACTGCCAAAGGGTTAATCCTGCGTCAATACCCAGCGAAATGCACGGCGTAATTCAGCCACAGCATTCCTGTCATACCACCGCCCGTGCGCCACAATGATCTGTTTTGGCCCCCAGCCAATCATCGCTTCAATGGCCCCGCGCAACTTCTTACGCCCAGCCCGAAATGTCATACGCATATCACACGGCATCTGCCCGTCGGGATCACTGATCCCCGCTAGCTTGATAATAGGGCGAAACCACCATGGTACATGTTTAGGTTCGAAATTTTCAATCAGATCCGTCAAAATCAGGGTCTCAGAGGCTTTATGAAAAAACACCACCTCTTCATGCACCTTACTTCCGGGCACAATCATCTGTTCAACTTCATGCGCCCAATCCGTTTCCGCAAGCGCACTCAAATCACGGTCAAACACCACATCGGACTGATACTTTTCAGCCCGCTTACGCACATTGGGGGAAGCCCAACTAATAGCGTCCGGAAAGGCCACAGCCCATTGATAAATATAAGCGTAATGTATCCAGTTCGGCGAAATCAGATGCTTCACAGTGCCAAGGGCTGAAACGGCCTGCTTCAATTCATCGCAAATTGCACAAGGCGAATGCAGCATCAAATCACCGTTCTGCAACCGCATCACAGTCATACGTGTGGTAAACGGCATTCCGTAAAATTTAATTACAGGTGCATCAACAATCCAGATGTTTTTCCCAATCTCTTTAAGCGTATTTAGTGGTTCATATCCAGTTGCCATACCAATTATCCTTTTGCCAATTCGCCGGCCAACCCGCTTTCAATCAAAGCCACCGTTTCAGGCACGCCGTAAAGGGCTATAAACCCGCCAAAGCGCGGCCCTTGTGATGCCCCCAGCAACACCTCATAGATCGCCTGAAACCACTCGCGCAAATTGCCAAACCCGTGGTTCTTGCCGACAGCAAAAACCAGAGCTTGCAAATCATCAGGTGAAGACAGTGCATAATCGCTTAAATCAGCGTCTTTACCCATATCCGCATTCTTCTTTCCTATCATCGCTTTGGCCACATTCACATCAGCCAAACCCGCTGCCAAATCAGCCAAAGCCGCACGTTCCTGATCATTTGGCGCACGATACTTTTTCTTAGGCTTCACAAAATCATGGTAATAGCGCACCGCAAAACCCGCCGCTGCATCCAGCATAGGATTTTTTTCTGGTGAGGCATCAGGCGCATATTTATGGATACAGCCCCACATCGCCTGTTTGGTTTCCGCACTGGAAACCGACGCTACATTCAGCAACATAGCAAACGGCACAACCATGTCGGACACAGGCACATCACCCCCGTGAATATGATAGACAGGGTTGTTCAACCGCTGCGCCGCATCCTGATCCGCATAGGCCCGCAACTGCTGGTGATATTCATCCACCGCTTTGGGGATCACATCAAAATGCAACCGTTTTGCCGTGCGCGGTTTTTGGTACATGAAATAAGACAGGCTTTCGGCTGACGCATAAGTCAACCATTCATCAATCGAAATCCCGTTGCCTTTGGATTTCGATATTTTCTCACCGTTTTCATCCAAAAACATCTCATACACGTAATGCGCAGGCGCATTCACGCCCAGAATTCGGCAAATTTTATCGTAGATGTGGGTGTTGGTGGAATGGTCTTTGCCGTACATTTCAAAGTCCACACCCAAAGCCGCCCAGCGTGCCCCGAAATCTGGTTTCCACTGCAATTTCACCTTGCCACCCGTCACAGACGTGGTGATCTCGGTGCCGTCCTCATCATCAAAGGTAATCGTGCCGTCTGCCGCATTCACTTCTTTCATCGGCACATAAAGCACCCGACCCGTGGTCGGGGAAATCGGCAAGAACAGACTATAGGTCTGCTGCCGCTCTTCACGCAAAGACGCCAGCATCACGGCCATAATCTCATCGTATTTCTGAACACAGCGCAACAACACTTCGTCGAATGCACCGGAACGGTAAAACTCGGTTGAACTGTAAAAATCATACTCAAACCCGAACGTATCCAGAAACCGCAGCAACATCGCGTTGTTATGCGCACCAAAGCTGTCGTATTTTTCGAACGGGTCAGGCACATCGCTTAACGGCCGCTGCAAATACGCGTCCAAAGCTTGTGGGTTCGGTACATTGCCGGGCACCTTGCGCATCCCGTCCAGATCATCTGAAAAACAGATCAGTTTCGTCGGAATATCCGAGATCACTTCAAAGGCCCGCCGGATCATCGTTGTACGTGCAACCTCACCAAAGGTGCCGATATGGGGCAACCCTGACGGCCCATAACCTGTCTCAAACAGCACATACCCCTTTTCAGGCGCCCCGTTCTTGAACCGCTTCAACAGCTTACGCGCCTCTTCAAAAGGCCAGGCTTTGGATTTCATCGCAAGTTCGCGCAGTTCAGACATCTTATGTTCCATTGGGTTAATTCTGCACCTTCCCTATTGCCCCAAACGTGCAGGGTCAATATTATGGGTCACAAATACCAGAAAAGAGTGCCCCTATGACCCAATCAACCGCCGCATGGACACCCCAAGACGCGCTTGTCGCCATGATGGTTGCCACATCCGTATCCGATGAAGCGATGAAAACCCTGGAACTGCTGACCATTGAACGCATCGTCAACAACCTGCCGGTTTTTGCCAGTTACGATATTGACCGGATTAAAACCATTTCGCAAACTGTCTTTGATCTGTTTGAAGAGGAAGACGGCCTTGATGCTCTATTCGGCCTTGTGCGCACCGCCCTGCCCGAAAAGCTACATGAAACCGCCTACGCACTATGCTGCGACATCGCCGCATCGGATGGCCGTTTGCGTGAAGAGGAACTGCGCTTCCTGCAAGAAACCCGCTACGAACTGAACCTAGGCCGCCTGCAAACCGCCGCGATTGAACGCGGCGCAAGGGCGCGCCATATGATACTGTAATAATAAGGCAGGTCTACGTTCAAGCGGTCAACTGATCGTAACAATCCAATGCCTTGGCCGCATACATCAAAGACGGCCCACCGCCCATTTGGATCGCCATACCCAAGACGTCGGACACTTCTTCACGGCTTGCACCGATCCGCACCAAAGCCTCAATATGAAACCCGATACAAGCATCGCAACGATCCGCAACCGCAATACCCAGGGCCACGAATTCAAGCGTTTTACTATCCAAAGCAGTACCGTTTTTTGCTGCCTTGCTCAATTCGCCAAACCCTTTCGCAACATCCGGGATTGCTTTGTTCAGGTTATGTAATTGGCGTCTCATGCCAGAATTACTTGATTTCCATTCCATAATCTTTCCTTTACTTTTCTATTCTTGGCCATGCTCAAATAAGCATTTTTCCATGATGTAATAACAGGATGGTAACCTCGTTTAAATAGCTATTATTACAACCCAGCTATGCTATCCGTAGCAAGCGCAATAATCTGCCTAAAATTATGTTACGCCTTCACAAAACATATCGCAAAGACTGAAATTCACCGCGCAAAGCCCGTGTTTCCGCCGCYARGCTTTCMGGATCATTTGACCGCAAAGCCCGCGCCACCAGTGCCGCGATCTCGGCCACGCGATYAACCGTCACSCCCCAGCGYACCAGCTCRGGCGTGCCAAASCGCARCCCGTTCATATCACCTTCYACCGSMKCWATCGGCAGMCCGATMCCRCARGCCAGAAACCCCGCYTTGCGCAGYTTYTTCGAKGCCGYCTGYCCWCCMCCAAAWTCYGCCGCYTCMARCGCAAAYTGATGYGAYTGCGTAAACCCYTGCGCCTTGGCAAAYACSGGCAAGCCTTSYGCATCCAACGCSSCYGCAAAWGCCTGCGMCACSGCAATCATYTCSGCCGCATAWTCCRCMCCRWATTCGCGCCAATCCARYATRCTKACMGCCAAAGCCGCTGATTTCGCCGCATCRAARTTTGCCGTCATGCCCGGAAATGCAATCGCATCCARCCGCTYGGCAATGTCTGCRTCATTGGTCACAATCAAMCCRCCCGCAGGCCCGCCAAGGCTTTTRTAAGTGCTCATCGTCATAAAATGYGCGCCCTCATGCAGTGGRTTTTTCCAAACCTTTCCRGCWATAATYCCGCATTGGTGGGCYGCATCAAACATMACCTTCGCSCCCACCTCATCGGCAATCGCACGCACTTCGCGCACGGGATGTTCAAACAGGTTCAGACTGCTGCCGATGGTGATCAGTTTGGGGCGTACTTTTAGCGCCAAAGCCCGCAAGCCCGCCACATCCACGGTGTAGCCATCCGCATCCACAGGGGCCTCRACYGTGTKYAAMCCRAACAAKCCRGCACANCCCNGYCACRTGATGYGTYACATGCCCGCCAACACTGGCWGGSGGCGCAATGATSGTATCRCCSGCYTTRCAGGTYGCCATRAAKCCRTAMAGRTTKGCAATCGCACCTGACGGCACGCGWATTTCKGCAAACTTWGCCTCAAACACYTCWGCACAWARYTCAGCSGCAATCACCTCWATCTCTTCAATCGCCTCTAASCCCRTCTCATACTTATCNMCCGGGNTASCCCAGCGAAGGRCGMGAYCCGATYCCGCAAGACARMARMGCTTCTGCCTTTGGGTTCATCACATTGGTCGCRGGGTTCARATTRAAACATTCCGYTTCATGGATTTCACGATTTTTCTGTGCCAACCCGTTTATCGCCGCAGCAATATCCCCCGACGATTGTTTAGCCGTGCGCCCCGCAATGGATTGCACACGTTTTTCACAATGGGCGGGAACCCAGTTTCTGGATGTAAGTGACATTCTTGAACTCCTGTTTTCAAAACCACATTGCCAGACCTCGCTTGCCCCCGCAAACCAGATTTGCTAAATATTGGCGTAGAAAAACTAGGCCTAAAATATGCCCATATCCCCACCTCGCCCCAAAGGCCCGCCTTTAAACGCCCTGCGCGCGTTTGAAGCTGCTGCCCGCTTAGGCGGTTTTACCCCGGCTGCCGAAGAATTATGCGTCACCCCGGGTGCTATATCCCAACACATAAAATCACTGGAAGAATGGGCAGGCGCGGCTTTGTTTGAACGTCGCTCGCAAGGGGTATCGCTTACTGAACTTGGCGAAATCATCGCGTCAGACTTCACCACCGCCTTTGACGCGATGGGGCAAGCCGTGCGCACTTTACGAACCAGTGCCGCACAATCCGCCATCAACATCGCGGCATTGCCCAGTATTGCACAACTCTGGCTATCCCCGCGATTACCCGCGATCCGCAATCGCCTGAAAGATCACAAAATATCTGTCACCGCATTGGAAACACCCCCCAACCTGATCCGTGAAATGTTCGACATCAGCCTGTTTCTGAAAGTACCCACAGACCATAGCGCGGAGCAAATCATAAAGGCGGATACCATTTACCCCGTCTGCACACCTGAGATAGCCGAACGCATCAGAACCCCCGCTGATTTATTGCAAGAAACATGGCTATATGACGCCCTATGGGCAGATGACTGGAAACTTTGGTTGGATCAAACCAACCATAAGAAAATCCCCCCTCAAAGCGGCCCCAGCTTCTCGCTTTATTCCATTGCTATAGAAGAGGCTAAAAACGGTGCGGGCATTCTAATCGGTCACGAGGTTCTGATTGAACCATTGCTTAAAAGTGGCGCACTTGTCGCCCCCTTCGGGCAAAAAGCCCTGACAGGTAAGTCACTGGTTTTAGAGCTGGCTCCAAACTTTACCGCATCCGACCACCTGCAACAGGTTGCATCCATGCTTAGAAAAAACAGTTAAGTTCCGTATTTTTGCACCCAATACCGTAGTAACTGGTGCTGCATAATACGTGATTTATGCGCCCAGGCCCGCCCGCCCTTTGGTCGCTCACGGTCTTTCTTTGCAATAGACGCCCGTTTTTTCATATCAGCCGTGAAAATCGCAAAAACCAGCTTGCGGCCGTTCGGGCATTCCACATACCCCGCCAAGGCACTGGTAAAATTCAACGTGCCGGTTTTGACCACAACTTTGGCCCCCGCAATCGGGGCCTTTTTCCAGTTGGAATTGCGCAAAGTTATTTCTTTCATGATAGGTCGCAATGGCCCGTCCCATTTGGCATTAACCAATAACCGCGCCATCTCATGCGCGGAAACACGACTGTCAGAACCCAGCCCCGAATGATCCACAAACTTCGCACCGCGCACACCATACTCGGCTTCCAGCCACTGTGTCATCGCTTTGGCAGAACTTTGCAAACTGCGTGCCGAACCGCCCCGTTTGACCGTCGCATTCAKCCCCAGTGTCTCTGCCGTCATATTGGTGGAATACTTAATCATAGATTTCGCCAAAGCATAAACACCGCCACTTTGCCAAACCGCTACCGGCTGTCCTGTTAYCGGCTTTCGGATCACCTTATGYTTTGGCATACGTATCCCGTTTATCGCAGCCACCGCACGAAAAACCTCACCCGCATAATCAGCAGGTTGGCGTACAGGYAGCCAGCGACTACCTGCTTTGCCAAGTGCTGATCGCGCCACGCTCCATTTATCCGTTTTGCCTGAAGACCGRTAAGAAAACACAGGCAAATTCCGATTTTTCACCGTCATCTTAATGCCACGTACTTCAGGCGTATACCTACGCGCTTGCGCCARCATTGCCGTCACATAACCGTTGCTTCCACGCTTCCACTGAAAGAAAACACGRTTAAAATTCAGATTGATCCCGTCAATAGACGGATTATAACTCACATGATCGGGTTGGTCAGGGTCGATTTGCCGYTGATAAGGTAAAGCCCCGGCATAAACGTAAAACTTCCCCCGAACGGCTTTCACACCTTTCGCCTTTAACTGCTCGGCCAAGGCCCCCAGCGCATCGGTGTCCAGCCTGGGATCACCCGATCCTTCCAGTATCAAATCCCCTTTCAAAACCCCGTCCTTTATCGGCCCTGTGGCCAACAGACGTGTTTTGAACGTCGTATCCGCCCCCAAAGCATCCAACGCATAAAGTGCTGTTGCCAGTTTAGTTACACTGGCAGGCGGCAAAGCTTTTGCCCCCTTGTAGCTTTCCAAAACCGCCCCGGTTTGCGCATCCATCACAACAATACTCTTACTGCCAGACAGTCCCGCTGCAACCGCAATCAGCTTCACAGATTGTTTGATCTGCAAGTCCTGTGCCATAGCAGGTAACGTAAAAGCAACCATGCCTGCCAAAGCTGTTTTCAGAAAAAATCGCCTGTATAAAACCGTGCTAAAATCAAATAAACTCATAAACCCCGTATCCCTTTACCACTCACCACGGTTGCGAATATCCGTAGAAGAAATATCCACCATTGGCCCGTTCAGTAAACTCCAACACGGGGCATCACGTAAAGGTAAAGCCGTTGAATGGCGCGCCGATAACCGATACCGCGCATACCGCCGTGCCGCAGGTGAACAGCCCGCAGAAACCTGCTCTTCAGGGCGTGCCAGCACCCCTACAGGTACCATCTCCATGATGTCCGTCCACCGGTCCCACTTGTGAAATGACGCCAGATTATCCGCCCCCATCAGCCAAACAAACCGCACACCTGTATATAGCTCTAACAACCGCTCTAATGTTGCCGCCGTATAGCGCGTACCCAACTTACTTTCCAGATCAGTCACTTTAATGCGTGGATGTTTAACCAATTTCCGACACGCCGCCATGCGCTTTTCCAAAGGTGCTGGCCCGCGCACTTTCAATGGATTTCCAGGCGACACCAGCCACCAGACTTGATCCAGTCCAAACTCTTTCAACGCCCAGGTTGAGATGTGCAAATGCCCTGCATGTGGTGGATCAAAAGACCCGCCAAGCAATCCCACCCTTAAACCTTGGGGCGCGTAAGGCATCTGTCGCATCCTTAAAATCCTAGCTTTACATTCTAAAAACGGGTGTAGACAAATTTATAGGCTCTTACAAACACTAAGGCCGCAAAAGATGATAACTTGGCCGTGTGCCTATACCCGCATTTACAATAACTATGGTCATCACACACAAATGCATTAGGTTCATATCCAACAGATTTAATTAAAGGCTAATACTATGAGCAACAACACAGAATACACCCCGCCAAGCGTTTGGAAATGGAATACTGAAAACGGCGGAAAATTCGCCAATATCAACCGCCCAACGGCAGGTGCTACCCACGACAAAGAACTGCCCGTCGGCAAGCACCCGTTGCAACTATATTCACTGGCTACCCCCAACGGAGTGAAAATTACCGTGATGTTGGAAGAGCTGCTGGCCGCAGGGCACAAACAAGCTGAATATGATGCATGGATCATAGATATTGGTGAAGGCGATCAATTTGGCAGCGGCTTTGTTGACATAAATCCAAACTCCAAAATTCCCGCCCTACTGGATCAAAGCGGCAAAACACCCCAACGTGTTTTCGAGTCTGGTTCGATCCTTCTGTACCTCGCAGAAAAATTCGATGCCTTCCTGCCCAAAGACCCTGCCAAACGCACCGAATGCCTGTCATGGCTGTTCTGGCAAATGGGCAGTGCGCCCTATCTGGGCGGCGGCTTTGGCCATTTCTACGCCTATGCACCCGAAAAAATTGAATACTGCATCGACCGTTTCACTATGGAGGTCAAACGCCAGTTTGATGTGTTGGATCAACACTTGGCTAAAAGTAAATTCATGGTGGGTGATGAATACACCATTGCCGACATCGCAATCTGGCCGTGGTATGCAGGTGTGGCCCTAAACCGGGTCTATGAAGCCGCAGAGTTTCTGGATGCGCAAAGCTACACCCACCTGATGCGTTGGGCCAAAGAAATAGACGGGCGCGATGCGGTAAAACGCGGCCGTATGGTCAATCGCTCATGGGGGGACGAAGATCGTCAGTTGCGTGACCGCCATAATGCCAGTGATATCGACGATAAACTTAACAGTTAAAGGCGATAACTTGGCCGATTTCGGCGCACGCGGCATGGGGAATTTGTCTAAAC
This sequence comes from Amylibacter sp., assembly GCA_016764475.1. Taxonomy (GTDB): domain Bacteria; phylum Pseudomonadota; class Alphaproteobacteria; order Rhodobacterales; family Rhodobacteraceae; genus Amylibacter. Next base: position 1,875 of record JAESRV010000122.1, on the reverse strand, counting down.
AGGTTTCAAATACAACCCTCTAGGAGATTAGCCCATGTCCGCAATTATGATTGCCCTGAACACCGTAAACCCCGACAACCCTGATGCAGGCAAAGCCTATGCCGAAGCTGCTATGCCGCTTATCAAAGCGGCAGGCGGCAAGCCTATCGGGCGTTTTGACTGTGGTGAAGTCGTTACAGGTACTGGTTTCCCCGGTCTTGTTCTGGCCGTAGAGTTCCCTTCAGCACAAGCCATCAAGGATGTCTTTGAAAGCGAAGCTTACAAAGCTTTAATCCCTGTGCGTGACAAAGCGTTCACCTCTTTCAATGTCTGCATTTCCAATGCAGATTAAATGGGGTAAGTTTTAACCCAAGATGAAAAAACCAGTGCAGCCCTCAGATATCCTAGACGCCGTGATCGAGCTTCGAACCGAACTTGATCACAGCTCTCGAATGGATAATGAGGGCTACGCAGGCCGCCTTGGTATCAATCGCTGCAAGGCCCGCCAACCCCTGACAAGCATGTGTTTTGGTGTGCCCACAGTAATGATGACAATCACAGGCCGCAAGATCGTCAGCATAGAAGAAAACACTTACACATTAAGCCCCGGCGATATGTTGATACTGCCCGAAGAAGTTGACTTTGACGTTGAAAACATCCCCGACCGAAAGCTTGGCCGTTATCTGGGTGTGGCCATCAGGTTTGATGCCCAAACCCTGTCTATGTTCCGCGATCTATACGGTGACCAGTTTGAAAACTGGGATCTGACCCCACGTTGGCATGTGTCTGGCAGCACCAAAAGCATTGCCGCCACTGCCAGTTGGATTTCATGGATCAGAAGGTTTTCCACTGACCAGACCCAAGTACGCCACCGCATGATCGAACTGCTGCTGTTGTTCGCCAACCAAGGTGTTGCAGGCAATCTGATTTTCCAGCTCTATAACAGCTGGCGTCCGCGCTTAAAGCAACTGTTCCAACTTGACCCCGCCCGCACATGGCGCATCCATGACATCTGCCAAAGACTGGCTGTCAGCGAAAGCACCTTGCGCCGCCACCTAAAGGAAGAAGGCATCGGGTTTCGCGAATTACTGGAAGAGTCGCGTTTGGAACACGGCATGGGGCTGGTCATGTCCACCGACATGCTGATCAGCCAAATATCACATGCTTGCGGTTATCAATCCCAATCGCGCTTTTCCGAACGTTTCAAGAAACGTTTTTCAATGAGCCCGGTTGAACTGCGGAATTCCCGCAACGCACCAGATGGCGGCGACAACGTGGTACCCTTGCGTTTGGCCGATTAAGGCGATCAATAGATGGATTGCGAATAGCCCGAAACCCCATCCCCTGTTCAACTGTAATTCTAATTGTTGAATTAAGAGGGAGAATATTATGACAATCGGACATCAAGTAACCGGAAACGGCCCCACGCATCTGTTTATCTTGCACGGATGGTTAAGTGATCATACCGTATATGATACGATCATGCCATGGTTTGACCCTGACAAATACACCATCGCCCGTATGGATTATCGCGGCTATGGGCTATCGCGTGATATGGAAGGCGATTACTCGATTGAAGAGATCGCCAATGATGCACTTGCTCTGGCAGATCAGCTGGGTTGGGATAAGTTCCATATGCTTGGTCATTCTATGGGCGGCATGGTCATTCAGAAGATGGCCCTAAAAGCACCTGACCGATTACAATCAGCCATAGCTGCAACCCCCGTCCCCGCATCAGGCTTTGATATGGATAGTGACACACGCGGGTTCTTTCAATCCTCTGCGGATGATGACACAGCCCTTACAGAAATATTCAACATCCTGACAGGCCAACGTCACGCGACCAGCTTCCTACAAGGGCTAACAGCCGCAGCACGCCAGTCTACAACCCGCGCC
>JAESRV010000052.1 GCA_016764475.1 Amylibacter sp. | reverse complement strand
CGCATTACCGTGGCCGTTGCAGGCTGCGGGCGCGGGGCGAAATGTTGTGATGAACTGGGGCGCATGGGGGCGGAACTGGCTATCTTAGGTTAGGTACCTGTTTTGCGACAGGTTATCGGCGCATTGCGTCAGTGCGATGTTTTCAGGATTGACCGATAGCTTGTGAAAGATTACTGCGAATTTATGCGTATGTTTTACGTGCTGTCTGCCAAAGGTAATTATTCGTGTTTTCTATCTGGATTTTAGGGTTTGTCGTGGGTTTAGGCCACGCGTTTGAGCCTGATCATATGGCCGCCGTTTCCACATTGATCAGCGATAAATCCTCACGCCGTGATATCATCCGTCACGGTATAATCTGGGGTTTGGGCCATACGATGGTTCTGCTGATCGTCGGTGGGGCTGCATTGCTGCTGAAAACAACCCTTCCGGCGCAGTTTGCCATCGGCCTTGAAATGCTTGTGGGCGTGATGCTTGTGGGCCTTGGTGCGCATGTAATTTACCGCCTGCGCCGTGATCGCGTACACTTTCACACGCACAGCCACCAAGACGGTGTGCAACATATCCACATTCACAGTCACCAACATGACACAACGCCCCACACGCCTGCAAAACACAGGCACGCGCACCCTGACAGGTCTGCATTGCGCACGCTTTTGGTAGGGGTGATGCACGGGTTGGCAGGTTCAGCGGCAATCATTCTGACAACGGCGGCCACGTTGAATTCTGCCCCCTTAGGCCTGTTCTATATCGCGGTATTCGGGGCGGGATCTATTGTTGGTATGGCTTGTGTTACATTGCTGATGTCACTGGTTTTGATCCCTGCACGCGCCCTGACGCGGCTGAACAACGGGCTGCATTATTTTATCGGCACGGCGACCATTTCAGTGGGCTTTTATGTACTGGTCACATCGGGCACATTGCTTGGCACTATGCCTTGACCATACTGATGAACGTGCGGATCAACTTGCCGCCGCTGCGTTCTTTCAGGTTGATCACCACCTCTTCCATTTCAATCTTTGTGCCTTTGATCTGAATGGCGACCAACTGGTCACTGCCTGAAAATTCCTTTTGTGAAACAAAGCCGATGCCGGTGCCTGAATTGACGATTTCCTGCACGGCTTCGCGGCCCTCGGCCTCAATCGACGGGATCAGTTTGACGCCGATTTCTTTGGCCGCGACCTCCAGTTTCTCGCGGGTTTTTGACCCTGCTTCACGCATCACCAGTGGCAATTTGGCAAGTTCTGCCATTGTCAGGGATTTGTGTTTCGATAACGGGTTGGATTTGGCGCAAAAAGCGATAATCGGGCTTTTACCAAGTTTGACCACCTGAATATTAGGGTTCTTTGGCGTGGTGCCTAGAACCCCGATATCTGCATCATAAGATAGCAGGTCAGCAATTACATCTTGCGAGTTTCCGGTCTTGATCTCAATCTTGATCTGCGGGAAAGTTTTGCGGAACTTTCGTAAAGGCCCCAGAATATGGTGCGCCGAGTCTGCGATAATGCGCAAGGTACCCGTGGTGAAGGCTTTGTTTTCAGACAGAAAATCCAGTGCCTGACCTTCAATTTCAAACAACCGCTTGGTGATCTCGTATAGCTTTTCGCCTTGCGCCGTCAGGGCCACCTGTTTCTTTTGGCGGTTGAACAGCAAGACATCATATTCTTCTTCCAGTTTTCTGACCTGATCTGAAATCGCGGGCTGGGTCAAAAACAGGGCCTCTGCGGCCCGCGAAAAGCCGCCGTAGGTGGCGACATAATGAAAGGCGCGAATTTGGACGTGGCGCATGAAATTCACCTATAAGTTTAGCTGATATAATAATATGTTTTAACGATTTTACAAATAAAAATTTCTACTGCAAAAGATCCCCATAAAGGCCCCATAGGAAAGTGATGCAATCCCATGTCTGACACCGCAAAAACCCCGCACCCACGTCTTGGCGAGCCGTTTTTATTAACCCCTGGGCCGTTGACCACTTCATATGAAGTAAAACAGGCAATGCTGCGCGACTGGGGCAGCTGGGATGATGAATTTCGCGCGATGACCGTTGATTTGCGCAAACGCCTGCTGGCGTTAACCGGCGACAGCAAAGGATTGCTGGATTGTGTGCCCATTCAAGGCAGCGGCACTTTTGCAGTTGAAGCCATGCTGGGAACGTTTGTGCCGAAAGACGGCCATGTGTTGGTTTTGGCAAACGGGGCATATGGCAAGCGCGGCGCGGAAACTGTGACCCGTATCGGGCGCGGCCTGACCCTGATCGACAAGGGTGATTATATGCCGCCACGCGGTGACGAGGTTGCAGCGGCCCTTGCGGCTGATCCATCCATCACCCATGTGCTGGCCATTCACTGTGAAACCAGTTCCGGCATTCTGAACCCTGTGCAAGAGATTGCAGATGCAACACACGCCGCAGGGCGGATATTGCTGATCGACAGCATGAGCGCGTTTGGCGCGGTTGAATTGAACTATGACGACGTGAAATATCTGGCGATGGTATCTTCTGCCAATAAATGTATCGAGGGCGTTCCGGGCTTTGGCTTTGTCATCGCCCGCAAAACCGCGCTAGAAGCGGCCAAGGGCAACTGCCATTCGCTTAGTCTGGATATGTATGAACAATGGGCGACAATGAACAAAACCGGTCAGTGGCGTTTCACCCCGCCCACCCATGTTGTGGCAGCATTCCTTGTGGCCCTGAAAGCGCATGAGGCTGAAGGCGGTGTTACAGGTCGCGGCGCGCGTTACACTAAAAACCGCGACGTGATGGTTGCAGGCATGCGCGAACTGGGGTTTGAAACCCTGTTGCAAGACCGCTGGCTGTCACCGATTATCGTGACGTTTTTCTGCCCTGCTGATGACAAGTTTGACTTTAGCCAATTCTACGATTTGATGAAAGCTAAGGGCTTTATCATCTATCCTGGCAAGCTGACCATCGTGGATAGTTTCCGTATTGGCTGCATTGGTCAAATGGATGAACACATCATGCGCCGCGTTGTTGCAGCCGCAAAAGAAACCCTAGCTGATATGGGTGTGGCATCTGCCGCGCCCCCCGAAATTGCATTGATTGAACGCGCCAAACTGGCCGCTTGAAACCTAAAAGGAAACGAAGATGTCTAAACTTTCACCAGTGGTGGTTAATGACCGCACCTATGCCGCCCCCAAAACCTGCGCGATTTCAATTTGTCTTGATGGTTGTGAACCGGCCTATCTGGAAGAGGCGATCAGTGCAGGCTTGATGCCTAACCTGAAACGGATCAAAGAAACTGGAACTGACCGCTTGGCGCATTCCGTGATCCCATCCTTCACCAACCCCAACAACCTGTCGATTGCCACAGGGCGCCCGCCAGCGGTTCACGGCATTTGCGGCAACTACCTGTATGATCCTGAAACCAAAACCGAAGTGATGATGAACGATGTGCGGTTCTTGCGCGCGCCAACCATATTTCACAAGTTTCAAAAAGCAGGTGCGCGGGTTGCGATTGTAACGGCAAAAGACAAGCTGCGTGCTTTGCTTGGTGCCAAATTGACTTTCGACACGGACACGGCAATTTGTTTTTCTGCGGAATGTTCTGATACAACAACCGTTGCAGAACACGGTATTGAAAATGGCAGCAAGTGGACAGGCATGGATGTGCCAGAGGTTTATTCTGCGGAACTGTCAGAATTTGTTTTTGCCGCTGGCGTGAAATTACTGGCCGAATGGAAGCCGGATGTGATGTATCTGACAACAACCGATTTTATCCAACACAAACATGCGCCGGGCGCACCTGTAGCGAATGCTTTTTACGAGAACTTTGACAGGTATCTTGGGCAATTGGACGAAATGGGGGCCGCGATTGTAATCACCGGCGACCACGGCATGAAGCCAAAACACCACGCAGATGGTTCCCCGAATGTAGTTTACATACAAGACGTTATGGATGAGTGGCTGGGTGAGGCTGTGGCCCGCGTGATCCTGCCGATCACCGACCCATATGTGGTTCACCACGGCGCACTTGGTTCGTTTGCAACCATGTATCTGCCCGGCGATACTGATCGCCAAGACATCATTGACCGCCTTGCCAAAATAGACGGTATCGAATTTGTTTGCGGTCGTGAAGAAGCATGTGGCCGCTTTGGTCTGCCTGCAGATCGTATTGGCGATATTGTTTTAACCTCTGGTGAAAACGTGACCATCGGCACTTCTGAAGATCGCCATGATTTGGCCGCGTTGAAAGATCCGTTGCGCAGCCATGGTGGCTTGCATGAACAAACTGTACCGTTCATAGTCAATCGTGTGCTTGAACTGGATGGCGCCCCTGATCTGCGCAATTTCGATGCGTTTTTCTATGCCACAAAAGCTGCCGCACTTTGATTGAGGGGAACAACATGTCTCAGAATACAGAGATCAGAAATGAAGGTATGCGCATCGGCGGTGAAATTGTTTTCACCGACGCTGTGATAGAGGTAAAATACCCCTATACCAATGAGGTGATCGGAACCGTGCCTGCGGGCACCGCCGAACATGCGCGTAAAGCTTTCGCGATTGCGGCGGCTTACAAATCAAAGCTGTCGCGCTATGAGCGCAGCCAAATCCTGCAACGCGCAGGTGTGCTGATTGGCGAGCGGCGTGATTATCTGGCTAAATGGTTGACACTGGAACTTGGCATCTGCCACCAGCACGCGATTTATGAAACCAAGCGTGCGCAAGATGTGTATCAGTTTGCAGCACACCAAGCTTTGAACGACGACGGCGAGATTTTTTCATGTGATCTGACACATAATGGTAAAGACCGTAAAATATTTACCAAACGTGAGCCGGTAAAAGCAATCTCTGCGATCACACCGTTCAATCATCCGCTTAATATGGTCAGCCATAAAATCGCACCCTCAATTGCCACCAATAATTGTATGGTGTGTAAACCGACTGAACTGACACCGCTGACGGCAATCGCTTTGGCTGATATTTTGTACGAAGCAGGGCTTCCACCAGAGATGTTCCAGATCGTTACCGGCTGGCCGCAAGACATCGGTGAAGAGATGATCGTGAATGAAAACATCGACATCATCACATTCACCGGCGGTGTGCCTGTGGGCAAACTGATCGCATCAAAAGCCTCCTATACGCGCCAAGCGTTGGAATTGGGCGGCAATGATCCGTTGATTGTCTGTAATGACCTGACAGATGCCGATCTGGAAAAGGCGGCCACAATTGCTGTGGCCGGTGCCACAGGCAACTCTGGCCAACGTTGCACAGCGATCAAACGGATTTTGGTGCAGGAAAGTGTGGCCGACAAGTTCGTGCCGCTGGTTCTGGAAAAAGCCAAAGCGATTAAATTTGGTGACCCGCAAGACCCTGAAACCGAACTGGGCTGTGTCATTCACGCCCAAGCGGCTGAATTGTTTGAAAACCGTGTGTTTCAGGCTGAAAAAGAGGGTGCAAAAATCCTGTATCATCCGGGCCGTCAAGGTGCGCTGCTGCCCCCCATCGTGGTGGATTATGTACCCCACGACAGCGAGTTGGTGATGGAAGAAACCTTTGGCCCGATCATACCGATTGTGCGGGTTCCTGATAATGATGAAGAGGTTATGAAAATCTCCAATAGTACGGATTTCGGCCTGTCGTCAGGTGTGTGTACCAACGATCTGAATCGTGCGATTGCCTATATCAACGGGCTGGATGTGGGTACTTGCAATATCTGGGAACAACCCGGCTACCGCATCGAAACCTCGCCTTTTGGTGGCATCAAAGACAGTGGTAACGCGGTCAAGGAAGGTGTAACCGAAGCGATGAAATTCTATACCAACGTCAAGACCTATTCGCTTCCTTGGCCAAGGTAGGCGTTATTTTAAGTGAACTAAACCAGTAAACTAGTTTAGTAGTTTACTGGTTTAGTATTACGGAATTGAGGCCGCATGAAAACCACGTTTGATCGTTTCAACCATACTGAAGGCGAGTCTAATACTTCTGACGCGCGGCGCGAATGGGCGGGGCGCACAACAGGGCCTAAATCGGCCCCCTTGCTGGAACGCGATGCCAAAGCGTTTTTGCATCAAAGCCTGTCCAGCCCCTGTGTTAGCACGATCGCCAAGGCTGAAGGTATCTGGATCGAAGACCTTGATGGCCGCCGCTATATGGATTTTCACGGCAACTCTGTGCATCATATCGGTTACGGGCACCCCAAATTGGTCGCCTCGATCAAGGCACAACTGGACGAATTGCCATTTGCGCCGCGCCGTTTTACCAATGAACCTGCGGTAGCATTGGCCGAAAAACTGGCAGCGATTGCGCCGGGTGATTTGAACAAGGTTCTGTTCACCACAGGTGGGTCTGACGCGAATGAAGTGGCCCTGAAAATTGCCCGCGCCGCCACAGGGCGGTTTAAAACCATCTCGTTTTGGGATGCATTTCACGGCGCGGGCTTCGGGGCGGCCTCTGTTGGCGGTGAGGCCACCTTCCGTTCCCATATTGCAGGGCCACTTTTGCCCGGCACCGAACATGTGGCCCCCTATGATTGCCTACACGCCTATAACCAAACTGATCTGGTGGCTTGCGGGCAGGCTTGTGCCAATATGGTAGCATATGTGCTGGAACGAGAGGGCGATGTATCGGCTGTGATCGCTGAACCGATGCGCGCCGTGCCCAGTGTGCCGCCGCCCGGGTTTTGGAAACAAATACGCGAAGCCTGCAACCGCCACGGTGCTTTGCTGATCATGGACGAAATCCCAACCGGACTGGGCAAAACCGGCAAGATGTTCGCCTTTGAACATGATGATATTATTCCCGATATTGTAACCCTTGGCAAATCTTTGGGCGGGGGCATTTTGCCTATCGCGGCTTGTATCGCGCGCGAGCATCTGGATGTTTGCGGTGATTTTGCCATCGGGCATTACACCCATGAAAAGAACCCGGTGACGGCACGGGCGGCACTGACCACGCTAGAGATTATCGAAGAAGAGGGGCTGGTGGAACGGGCAGCTGAACTGGGCACTTATGCGATGGCGCGATTGGAAAGCTTTGCGCATAATTGCCCGATTGTTAGTGATATACGCGGGCGCGGGCTGATGTTCGGGGTGGAAATTACCTCTGACAAGCTAGGTAAAGCCGCCCCCGATCTGGCCGAGATTATCTATTATAAATGCCTAGATATGGGGCTAAGCTTCAAGATCAGCCAAGGCAATGTACTGACCCTATCCCCCCCGCTGACAATCTCTCGCCATGATCTGGATGCAGCATTATCCATTGTTGAGGTCGCGATAAATCAAGCCGCTTAAAACTGCGGGTCAATAACGCTTGGCGTATGCCCGCCACTTTCTATTACCTGCCCTGCCGCCAGCAGAATGTCTTCACGGTAACGCCCCGCAATCAACTGCACACCAATCGGGGTTTTGCCTGCAAAACCCGTTGCAACAGCCAAGCCCGGAAAACCGATTGTGGGCAGGGCAAGCTGGGGTAGTTGTGCTTTCATAACAGCCTCAAAATCTTGTTCTGATTTCACATCCCTTTGTTGTGCAAAGGGCAGTTCACCTGATACAGGGCAAAGTAGCACGGGGTATTTCTGCATGAACAAAGACCATTCGCGCACCAGCCCCGCACGTGATTGCAAGGCGTCCAGCAAGCCGCCCATATCAATGTCAGGTGACCGCTTGGTCATTTGATCGAAGACGAATTTTGAATTGGCTTCATCCTCTTTTTCAATCATTTCTTTGGCACCATAGCGCATTTCAGCCATCCACAGTTTCGCGTTCAAATCAGCGGCAGCATTCATCGGCGGGCAGGGGGTTTCTTCTACTGTCCAGCCGGCGACTTCTAGTATTTTTGCCGCCGCAATCAGTGCGGCCTTGACCTCAGGCACAACGGGCATGCCTTCGGGTGCTATGCACAGGGCCGCGCGTTTTTCAAAAGGGCCCAGATTAATCGGGGCAGGTACATACCACGGGTCGCGCGGATCAGCACATGCCATGGCTCTCAAAGCCAAAGCAATATCTTCCATGGTGCGCGCAATCGGGCCTGATACCGCCATCAGTTGCGCACCTATATGGCGCTCGGCACCCGATGCATTATAGGCTGGAATGCGCCCTAATGTTGGGCGAAGCCCGTGCAATCCGCAGGCGTAAGCCGGATAACGGATCGACCCGCCAATATCCGTGCCATGCCCAATAGCGCAAATACCACTGGCAACCGCCGACGCCGCCCCGCCAGAGGAACCACCGGGGGTTAGCCCCTTATCATGGGGGTTCAGGGTTTGGCCGTGCAGATCATTATTGGTAAACCAGCGCAGCGAAAATGCGGGCGTATTGGTGCGCCCGACAATGATCCCGCCTGCTTTCTTGATATTTGACACTACGGGATTGTCATCATCGGCCACCAAGTCTTTCAGTATTTTCAACCCGTTACTTGTGACATGACCCGCTTGGTCTGCGTTAATTTTGATAGTAACAGGTACTCCGCAAAGCGGGCCGGGATCCACCCCGTCCGCGATTTTCGCGTCCACTGAACGTGCGGCATCCAGTGCCTCATCAGGGAATTCCTGCACCACGGCGTTCAGGGCAGGGTTCACGCAAGCCAAGCGTTCCAGATGCGCGGTTGTAACCTCTTGGGCGGAAAATTTTTTCGACCGAACACCTTTTCCAATCTCTAAGGCTGAAAGCTGCCAAAGCTGGGTCATAATATTCTCTCCTGATTGTATCTGAACCTAGGGTCAGGACCTATTAATCCTGCACCTAGATTGCCCCAGTTTATAAATTTTTGCAATTACCCGTATCAGAGGTATTTTAAGCGATACTGGGCACTCGCTTCTTGACGGCCTTGGGCGATTGAAATAGGACGTGACCTTAGTGAGCGGGTATGGTGAAATGGTATCATAAGAGCCTTCCAAGCTTAAGGCGCGGGTTCGATTCCCGCTACCCGCTCCAGAATATCAATAACCAATAAAAGCAATAGGTTACAATAATTATCAAGCTTGGGTTTTCAATTATCTGTAGCAAGTATTCCATTAGTGGGTAGGTTGGTAATCCTCCCATTTTTGATGGGGTCCGCTAGTAGAATTATGCGCCAATCGCTTCATGATCTGTCAGACAATTAGAATGATCCCGCAACACTTCCAATACTTTACAATCAGCAACACGGTTACACTCACAATCCGTAATCATACGTTTCAGCTCTTTTTTCAGTGCCTTAAGCCTTAGTAAACGCTGATCAACTTGTAGAAGTTGCTTTCTGGCAATGGAATCCGCATTTGCACAGGATTGTTTCGGGTTATCGGCCAATGCCAGCAACTCTCGGATTGCATTTAATGAAAACCCAAGCTGTCGACCATGACGAATGAACGACAGACGGTCAAGGTCGTGATCATAATAACGCCGTTGCCCGCCGCTGGTTCGCCCGGGCACGTGCATTAAACCTATTTGTTCGTAATAACGTATTGTCTGGACTTTAGTTCCTGTCTTGCGCGCAAGGGTTCCGATGGTCAGCATAAAATATCCTATACCTATAGTTACTATAGATTTTACGGGTTCTTATTAAAATGACAATCGGAAACAAAAATTTTATTGCCAGCGTTTATGAAACATATGACACAATCAGTGCCGTTCCTAAAGCAACCACAAACATTGATACGGGTATTGCGGCTAGCACATAGGCAGTTGATACATTCACTTTATCAACCTTAATCCAAAGTTCCTCTGCGGTTTCCGGAAATTCCAGTGCCACTGAATTTGCAGAAAGCCAATTATGCCGACGTGCATAATGGCGGGCTTCATGTTTACCCCATCCGTGGATAACAATCAGGATCGCAACCAGGCACATCATACTGGAAGGCACCCAAATGATATATCCGCCCATACCCTCATCCACCAGAGGCATTACATCGAACAGACGTGGCCCGGCATCATCATAAGCCGTGTATATAACGACCTCTTTCAGGGTGATCAGTGCCCCCAGCAGAATATTTGACACAATAGCCCCTAGCAGCATTAACAGGCGCAGCGCATGCGAAACAGTATTAGCCGCATCGCGGTGATCAAATATCAGCCCCCAGAATAGCAGGCCTGAAACAAGCATACTGATATGCATAATATAGTGAATAACCGAATTATTCAGCGCCGTATTGTGAAATGCAGGGATTTGCCAGATATATAAGGATGCTATGAAGCTGACCCAGACAAATGCCGGGTTCATCAGAACCGCTAAAACCCTGCGCAGCCAACGTTTAGAACCAATATATTTAAAAATGGGTCGCCGCCAGTTGCGTGGCAAGCCCGCAATCAAAACCCCTTGCGGTGCTGCAAGGGCCAACAACATTGGCCCCAGCATCCGCAATAAAAAATGCTGTAACTGATGGATTGAAAAAAGTCTTTCAGCAATGGGATCAATGGGCGATTGCAAGGCCAGAAATATAGCAGCAAGACCAGTAAAGAAAAATACGGCTTGGTAACGTCTTTTCCGCGCGCTTCCCGAACGAATGCGGGTCATTCCGCGCACATATACCACTATGGCCAATGCCGTCAGAAGGACTATTTCCGCTGTAAAAGGCCAGCTACGCCAAATTGTTTCGTCTGTCAGTGTTTCATCGCCATGCGCAAAGGCATTCGATCCCGACCCCAACCAGAAAGCGATAATGCTGAAAAGTAAAAGACAATCGCGGCGTTGAATGCATATTTTTGTAAACAAAGGCTTATATCCGTAATTTATTGCACACGTGCATTTGTTGAAAGACTGGGTGCCAAAGGTATCTAGCTTGGGTGCCAAAGGTATCTAGCTGATTGATTTCACTGCAATCAAAAGGCACTTATGTTCAAGTGTTATCACCTATGCGCAACAAGCGTAAAGCGTTGGCAATAACCAGAAAAGAAACACCAACGTCTGCGGCAATCGCCCCCCACATTGACGCTAGGCCGAACGCGGTCAATCCAACAAATAATGCTTTAGTTGCCAATGCGACCCCAATGTTTTGTTTGATAATCGCCATCGTGCGTTTGGAATGGCCAATAAGCCAGGGCACTTTGCTTATATCATCACTCATCAATGCAATGTCGGCGGTTTCAATGGCCGCATCCGACCCGATTGCACCCATTGCAATCGCAAAATGCGCACGGGCCATGGCGGGTGCATCATTCACCCCATCGCCAATCATTGCCACAACTTCATATTGGCGTGTTAATTCTTCGATTGCATTCATTTTATCCTCTGGCAAAAGCTCTGCGCGCACCTCGTCAATACCAACTTCTTTGGCCACAGACTGTGCCGTTCGGGCATTGTCACCTGTTAGCATTACGATCTTTTTCACACCCTGCCGATGAAGTTCCGCAATCATTTCTTTGGCATCAGGTCGTATGCGATCACGCAATTCGATAATCCCTAGCAGCTCTTTGCTATCACCAACAAAAACCAGAGTACTCCCGACACTTTCTATATGTTCCATAAGATAGTTTGGTATTGCATCACCAAACTTTTTTTCATGTGTAAATCTAGCTGACCCAAGCCAAACATTACGGTTTTTATATTGACCTTCAACACCTCGCCCGGGAACTATCCGTGTGTCTTGGGCCGCGGTTACATTCAATCCATCATGTTCAGCCCGAAGCAAAATGGCCTTTGCCAACGGGTGTGTGCTGCGCATCTCTAAAGCTGCCGCTGTTGCAAGTAGGTCATGTTCCAAAGTTTTGTTAAGGGTGTGTAGGGCAGCCACTTCGGGGTGCCCCATCGTGATCGTGCCGGTCTTGTCCATTGCCAATGCCATAAGCCGTGATGGTGCTTCGATATAAGCCCCGCCTTTGATCAGAACCCCGTTACGAGCAGAGGAAGCAAGGGCGGCAACAATTGATACTGGTGTCGATATAACAAGCGCACACGGGCAAGCGATAACCAATAAAACAAGCGCGTTATAAGYCCAATATGACCACACCCCRTTAAACAGCAAGGGTGGTATAACCGCGATCAAAATAGCCAAACCCATAATAATGGGTGTATAGAYGCGGGCAAATTTTGTGACCCACTGTTCAACAGGGGCACGGCGTGTATGTGCATCCCCCACCATGCGAACGATTTTAGACAAAACGCTATCGCTGGCCGTTTTGGTCGTTTGTATTGTTAAGGTTCCCTCTCCGTTTATAGTGCCCGCATAAACCACATCGCCACGTTTTTTATAGACAAGCGCACTTTCACCGGTGATAGGGGCTTGATCAACCGCACCGGCCCCGGAAACCACTTGGCCGTCCAATGGAATGCGATCTCCGCCAAACACGATAAAGTTATCGCCAATGGCAACCTGGCTTGCAGGAATATCCAGCTCAGACTGGTCAGACTGGATAACCCGTGCMGTTGGCGGGGATAGATCTAATAATGCTGATACAGCTATYCTAGCCCGCCCAACGCTCCAACTTTCCAATGTCAGCGACAGYGCAAAGAAAAAAGCTACTGTTGCCGCTTCAAAGTATTCTCCAAGACCGATTGCCCCGGATAYKGCCACRATCATCAAAAGGTTCATGTCAGGGGCAAATCTGCGCRCGGCAGACCATGCYTTTGGSGCWACCAACCAAGCACCAAACAAAATTGCCAACATGAAAAGGGCAACTTCAACAAGCGGCATTGCCACCTCACCATGCCCCGAAAACAGCCGAATTGCACCGGCTGGGCCCATTTCTGCCATATGGTACAAGAAGCCGGTCGCCCAAAACCCGCCGCTTAGGGCAGTGAAAGTTTTCTGCCGCTTCATATGCGCCGCTTGATCACTCTCTGAATTTTCAGCATTCCATACTTTAGCGGTCATCCCCGTACTGTTAACGATCTTAATTATTTGATCGTCGCTTAAAGGTTTGCCACTTTCCAATACGGTCATACGTGCATTCAGCACATCGAACGCCAAATGATCGGGGCCGCCGATTTCGGGGCTAAGTACATTGTTAAGGATACCCACTTCTTCTACACAATCCAGACCACTTACATGAAAGCTGCGCCCCCTTGATGATAGCTGTGGGTTCAGTTCAGAAACGGTTATCGGTGAAGCGCAACAGGAACCTGCACTTTCATGTTTATGCTTATGTTTATGCTCTACACGTGACATTTGGCATCCTTGGGATATGATTCTCAAGCAGTATAAAATCTCAAGTTACTAGAGGTTCAAGGATAAATTTTTGCGGCTTTCAGATCATTCAAGAAACCACCGTAAACTGCCCGATCATGCCATTCTGACAGGGTGTTGAGTGCCGGTAAACCCACCAGGGAACGTCGTGAAAGCTTCATTGGTTTTCCTTATTTTCTGCCTGTGTCATCTTTTGCTGATATTCCTGACTGCGCTTTGGCCACGTACTTTTAATATAAGCCCAAACAGCCCTGATTTCATCATCGCTTAAGATGCCATTAAATGCGGGCATATCGTTTTCATAATCATCCCCGATTATGGCCGCCGGGCCGAATTTGGTGATCGTGAAAAGCATCCCGTCGGGATGATGCCACGTATGCCCGTCTGCATCATGCGGCGGGGCAGGAAGCCTGCCAGAAGCTAACGGGGTTTGCCAATCATCCTGACCTTGCAGATTATCCCCGTGACAGCTGGCACAGTTTTGCAAGTAAGTGACTTTGCCCGATGCAATCAGGGAAGCATTGTCTGACTTGAACATTATTTTTGTAACCATCTCTGGCCGCACGATTGCAATAATCAGCAGACCGACGAAAGTTATTGCAGCGACGCTATAAAATATTATTTTCAATTTTTGACTCTAACCCCATATCAGTGAGTAACGTTTGAATACCATAAAATTACGGCCTCCCCTTTGTGGAAGGTCAAGCGAAACTTAAACTTATTTAAGGGTGCTTTTTTCCATGGCCGAGATGATCGAACATGTTTCCAATCCGCCCTGTGAAGGGCAAGCCGAAATTACTTTTCTCAATGCAGTGCCAATTTGTTTCAGGTGTTCAATTTTCCCTTCAACCTCTGCCAATTTCGCATTTGCCCGCCTTTGTATTTCACTACAATCACTGTTAGGGTCGGCGCGCAGGCTTAAAAGTTCACTTATTTCCTTTAATGAAAAGCCAAGTTCTTGTGCTTGGCGGATAAATCGAAGGCGTTGTATGGTTTCGGTCGAATAATGCCTGAAACCGCCACCATTTGGTTTCAACGGCTGTGTGATCAGCTCTTTACGTTCGTAAAAACGAATGGTCTCTACACCGATACCTGCCATGATTGCAGCGCTTCCTATCGTTGTTATTTCCATTTCCTATCTCCCGACATGATAACTTGACACCGTACTATAGTACGTCTGGTACGTTTGCATCATTAACCACGTAAATAAGGTATATAATTCAATGCGTATGATATTCACTACGGTTTTTGTGTTGGCTTTGACCATAAGCCAAACCGCTTTTGCCGGACAAACATACAGCTTACAGGTTGACGGGTTGGCTTGTCCGTTTTGCGCCTATGGTATCGAAAAACAACTGTTATCCGTGGACGGTGTGCAGGATGTTGTTGTTGATCTGAATGCAGGCTCGGTACAGGTCACTATGCAAGATGGTTCCACCTTAAATCAAGCAACTGCCAAACAAGCGGTAAAGGATGCAGGGTTTACGCTG
Source organism: Amylibacter sp. (assembly GCA_016764475.1). Lineage (GTDB taxonomy): Bacteria > Pseudomonadota > Alphaproteobacteria > Rhodobacterales > Rhodobacteraceae > Amylibacter. The sequence goes on along the minus strand of JAESRV010000052.1, from coordinate 4,453 downwards.
AAAGGTTTTAATCGTGCACCTGAATAAAATGAGACTTGGTCTGAAAGTTTTGTCAGGAATTCTAACCATTGCAAGTGCAGCCCATGCCGGCCCGCAAACGTTCAATTCTGCACTGCCAGTGGCCAAAGGCCAGTTTATCTTCCGCGAACAGCTATTGTTTAAAAAAGCTAGCGATGACCCAAGTATCCAAAATCGCAATTTGAATGTTATTGGTAGCGTTTCTGTTCTGGCATATGGCATCACCAGTGACTTGGCTGTGTTTGGTGTTCTGCCTTATCTGAACAAACGGCTGGATGTAACGACACCGGGGCGGCGTGTTACCCGTGATACCAATGGCATTGGCGATATGCGCTTGTTTGGGCGATATACTGCGTATCAAAAAGATATGCCGGGTAAAAGTTTTCGTATCGCCCCTTTTGCCGGGGTGGAGTTGCCAACAGGTGATGACAACGCAACGGACAGTTTAGGTGTGCTTCCGGCCCCGCTTCAACTTGGTTCCGGTTCTTGGGATCCGTTTGTCGGGGTCGCTATAACATATCAAACGTTGGATTATGAAATTGATCTGTCTGCCAGTTATAAGGCCAACACCGCCGCAAACGGCTTTGAATTTGGCGATCAGGCCCGTCTTGATGCCTCCCTACAATATCGTTTGTGGCCGCGTGACCTTGGTGGCGGGGTTCCGGGGTTTTTATACGGGGTTCTTGAAGGCAATCTGATTTATCAGGATCAGAACAAAATAGGCGGCATTGCGGATGTCAATTCGGGTGGGACAACATTGTATATCGCCCCCGGTCTGCAATACGTCACAAAGCGTTGGGTGCTGGAAGCCATCGTGCAATTACCGGCATTGCAAAAACTGAACGGAACCGCATTGGGGGATGATTTTATTTTCCGCAGCGGATTTCGGATGAATTTCTAAAAGGGTAAACGATGCGTAAAAAACTGCTGAAGCTCATCACAGGTGTTATAGTCGGCCTGCTTGTGACCCTTGCTGCCGCGTGGGCAATTTTCGTTCCCCGTGCCCAAGAGGCGGGTTATCAGTTTGCTGGCGCGTGGGGGCAAAAAGGCAGCGCGCAAGGCATGTTCAACGACCCCACAGGTATTGCCGTTTCTGGTGACGAGGTATTCGTGTCCGATGCGCGCAACGGGCGCATTCAAGTGTTCGACTTTGACGGCAACTTTAAACGCATGTTTGGCCAGAAGGGTAAAAAACCCGGTGATCTTGGCCGCCCGATGAACCTGACGATTTATAATGATGAGTTATATATACCCGAATATTTCAACGACCGCATTCAGGTTTTCAGTCTTGAAGGCAGGTCAAAAAGGATTATCGGAAAAGCGGGCAACCGGCCCGGCCAGTTCAATGCCCCGGGCGGTGTCGCCGTTGCGGCGAATGGCGATCTGTACGTTGCCGATTTTTATAACCAGCGGGTGCAGCAGCTAAAAGCGGACGGCACATTCGTGCGGCAATGGGGCACCACTGGTAAAACCGGCAGTTCTGCGGGCCAATTCATATATCCCACGGACGTAACGCTTGCGGATGATGGCAGCCTTTATGTGGCGGATGGATATGCCGATCGTGTGCAAGTGTTTTCCCCTGATGGTTCCTTTTCGCATAAATGGGGCGGCCCGTTTGCGATGAATATCTTCGGGCCGTTCAACGGGTGGTTTACCACCGTTACCAGTATTACAATCGGGCCAAAGGGAAATGTATTTGTAGCGGATTTCTATAATAACCGCGTACAAAAATTCAAACCTGACGGAACCTATCTTACAAGATTTGGCAGCAAAGGTGCGGGCAACGGGCAATTCAACCACGCAATGGCTGTTGCCGTCGCCGATGACGGCACGGTTTTTGTCACTGATCTGCTTAACAACCGCGTGCAAAAATGGCGGCCTAAACCTTAAATAAAAATGGCCGAAAGATAACTGCAGGCCAGTTTGCCACCGATCAGCCGTATGATGTTGTTACTTTTAGCCAACGGCTTATCCCGCGCAACACGATAGTTTCGAGACATCCTTATCAAAGGTCTGTGCGGCCAGTTTCAACCCCTCAACCGTGGTCAGATACGGAAATATCGTAGCCCCAAGGTCTTCGTAGGTCATGCCCGCCTTGATCGCCATCACGGCGGTTTGAATGCTGTCCGCGCCTTCGGGGGCGATGATATGTGCGCCAAGCAGTTTCTTGGTGGCTTTATCCGCAACCAGTTTGATCAGCCCGCGCGTATCGCGTGCCGCCAGCGCGCGTGGCACATGTTCCAGATGCAAAACCGATGTCACAGTGTCAATGCCTTGGGCCTTTGCTGTGGCTTCGGTCAGGCCAACGCTGGCAACTTGCGGATCAGAGAAAACCACCGCAGGCATAGCCGTATTGCCGTAGCTTAGACTATCACCGTTCATGGCATTTTGGGCCGCAAGTTTAGCGCCATATGCGGCCATATAAACGAACTGGTCTTGCCCTGTTACATCCCCCGCCGCATAAACACCGATACGGCTGCTGCGCATCTTGGCATCCACTTTGATCCCGCCACGGCTATCGCCCTCAATCCCGGCATTGCCAAGGTTCAAAAGTTCTGTGTTGGGGGCACGCCCCGTTGCCAAAAGCAGATGTTCACCGGTTATGGCAAGCGGTTTTCCATCGGATGTTACCTGAAGGGTAATACCCCCATCGGTTTTTTCAACGCTGTTGTAGGTTAAGCCCTTAAGTATGGTAATGCCCTCGGCCTGAAAATATTCGGTCAGGGCCGCACTGATCACTGGCTCTGCCTCTGGCAAAATCCCCCGACGGGTGACGATTGTCACGGCTGATCCAGCGCGTGCAAAAATCTGTGCAATCTCGACCCCGATATAACCACCGCCCATTATTACAAGCGAGGCTGGCAACGCATCCAGTTGCAAGACAGATGTGCTGTCCAGATAATCCACACCATCCAGCCCCAGAATATCAGGCACATGTTGGCGCGCCCCCGTGGCGATAATGATTTTCGGGGCCTCAAGGGCGGCCCCGTCTACAGTCAACCCACCGTTTTCATCAAAACTTGCGGCCCCTTCAATATAGGAAATATTGTTATAGCTTGGTAACACGTCCACATATTTTGCCACACGCAAATCATCTACCAAGGCCTGCTTTTGCGCGATAATTGCCTTCCAGTCGGTAATTTTAGCCGTCGCTTCGATGCCGTCAAACCGGTCAGCCACATGTGTTATATGCAGTGTTTCCATGGCGCGGATCATGGCCTTTGAAGGCACACAGCCAACATTCACACATGTGCCGCCAATAGTGCCGTGGCCGATCAAGGCGACACGCGCACCTTCATTCGCAGCTGTAATTGCCGCGGAAAACCCTGCGGATCCTGCACCAATAACGATCATATCAAAATCTTTTTTCATGGCTGTTTTCTTTTTATTTAACAGGGCTGTTTGTAGCACTGCGGCGCAACCACAGCGCGTAAAGGGCCACGCCTAAAGCCGAGCCAATTGAGATGCGTAAGGCCATGCGGAATTCAAGCCAGATCAGCAGGGTGGATAGTGCTATTGCCGCGATAGTTACAATGGATTTTGGATTGGGGCCAAGCTTGCCAGTTTGCAGCCATAGCGCATATGCGACAATGGCTAAAGATGCAAACAACAGCGGGAACAATGCATAATCCAGCCAGCCGATAAAGGCCGACAGCCCAACACCTGCAAACACCAACACCAATAGCGGGGTAAAACAGCATAAAGCTGCGATAACAGAGCCGATCAGGCCCCTGCGCAATAGTTTTTTATCATTCATTTCACGTTCTTTCTTTCATATTCAATAGGTTACTGTTGCTATATTGCTGATAATTTTCACATACTACGAATCAGGTGCCTTGCTTTCCAGAACAACCCCGGGATACCCATATTCATCAGGTGCATCCGCAATCACTTGCGGTGTTGTTACTGCATCATCGTAACTGACAACAAAGATTGCAGTTTGCGCCGCTGCATCGTAAGCACCATCAACAATTTGCACGCTGTCTACGGACGATATCGCTTCCGCTGCGATATAGGGACAAGATGGGCACGTTAACCCGCTGACTTCAATCTTTGCCTGCTGCTCTGCCGCAAACGCTGCGGTTGTAGACAGAAGTGCCGCAAATACGGTTGTAAATAAATATTTCATGTTGGTTCCTTTTCTCAGTAACTCAAGATGTAGGGGGTTATATAGGGGAATATCATGGCGATAATAGTTACCACCGTGGCCAACCAAAGGGATGCTTTCATAAAACGGCGGTTAACCGGGCGGGCGCATGCTGTACCTTGATCACATTCACCCGCTTCGGCGCGATGAACTTTCCAAAATCCGTATCCGATGAACGCACTGGCAAGGGAAAACGTATACCATTTATAGGCGTATAATGCTGTCAGTTGCGCAATCCAGACACCGCCGACGCCCAAACTGACCAAAACAAGTGGCAAAATGCAGCAA
>JAESRV010000121.1 GCA_016764475.1 Amylibacter sp. | reverse complement strand
CGAATATGATTTTACCCCCAAATAAACCGCCCAAATGCAAAAACGCCCTGCTGCAAATATCCTTGTCATTCACTGAAAGAATTCTTGGCGGGCTACAGCGGGCAGCATATTGGCCAGCAACTTTTCGGAATGTTCATGTTCGCGCTCCAGCGCATCTTCGGCTAATTGGGCCTGATAAAAGGCATAATAGATCATGCAAAAAATGAAGAACATGAATGAGAGGATGGAAAGGAAATGCACGACCGTATAGAAATAGGGTTCCAAATGCAGAAATTCCGCCGCAGGTATTGTTGTCTGGTCAAAGTAGATGAATAGGCTGATTTGCAGTGTGATGGACAGGATGGATAACAGGTTCTGATAAATCCCCATGATCAAAATCGCACTGGCAGCCCCTGCCAGAAAGTAAAAATACACCCCGCTGGCTGACCCGAAGATGAACATTAAAGAACAGCCATAGGACAGCCAAAGAGATAGGTTATATATAGAACCCAAATAGGGGTTCTTTTTGTTCAAGAACGGTGTTGCAAGTATGACCGTGCCGATAAACAACAAAAATGCGATGATCCATTTGAGTTGGTCAAAATCATAAAGCGCGAACATGATCGCGTGCAGCAACGATAAAATAGCCGTCACAGAGACCATAACGTTGGTTAAAACAATGCGTTGTGTTTGTCGTTTAGAGTGACCGGCAGCGCCGATATGCAGCCATGTATAAATTGCAGATTTAGTGCTTGTTATACTCAATAATTCTGACTTGTTTAATGACCCCATATACTAAGGCTTTAGTGCAAAGCTGTAATGATGCAAGAAAAAACGCCCTGAAGGGGTGAATTCAGGGCGTTTTTATTGTTATTCTGCAGTTAGTAAAGGCGGTTTGCTTTTGGATATCTTGTGATTTTCTGGCTCTTCTATATCCAGAACCAGCGCACCATCTATCGCCCCGACCTTGACTATGCCGCCTTTGGCAAGCTTGCCGAACAACAGCTCTTCAGCCAAAGGCTTTTTGATATGTTCCTGAATGACACGGGCCAGGGGGCGTGCGCCCATTTTATCGTCATAGCCTTTTTTCGCCAACCATTCCGCCGCTTGGTGTGATAGCTCGATCGAAACATTGCGATCCATAAGTTGGGCCTCCAGTTGCACAACAAACTTATCAACCACTTTGATAATGGTTTCAGGGGCCAGTGGGGCAAAACTGATGGTGGCGTCCAAACGGTTGCGAAACTCGGGGCTGAATGTGCGCTCAATTGCGGCGGTGTCTTCGCCTTCCCGGCGGTTGCGGCCAAAACCGATGGCTTCTTTTGCCATCTCGGATGCGCCTGCGTTGGTTGTCATGATCAGCACCACATTCCTAAAATCCGTGGTGCGGCCATTGTGATCGGTCAGCTTGCCGTGATCCATCACCTGCAACAGAATGTTGAACACATCCGGGTGGGCTTTTTCGATCTCGTCCAGCAGCAACACACAATGCGGATTTTGGTCAACCTGATCGGTCAACTGCCCGCCTTGATCAAAGCCCACATAACCGGGGGGTGCCCCGATCAGGCGGCTGATCGCGTGTCTTTCCATGTATTCAGACATATCAAAGCGCAGCAGTTCCACACCCAGCGTATCTGCCAGTTGCTTGGCGACTTCGGTTTTGCCAACACCCGTTGGGCCGGCAAACAGATAGTTGCCGATGGGTTTTTCTGGTTCGCGCAGGCCCGCACGTGATAGCTTGATGGCAGAGGCCAAAGCTTCAATCGCGTTATCCTGCCCGAACACCACACGTTTTAAAGATGTTTCCAGGTCTTTCAGCAATTCRGTATCGTCTTTTGACACGTTTTTAGGCGGAATACGYGCGATTTTGGCAACCACGATTTCAATTTCTTTCACACCWAGGGTTTTGCGCCGTTTGCTTTCGGGGATCACATGTTGATAGGCACCCGCTTCATCTATGACATCAATGGCCTTATCGGGCAGCTTGCGACCATGAATATAACGTGCGGATAACTCCACCGCACTTTTCAGGGCATCAAGCGTGTATTTCACACCATGATGTTCCTCAAAATAAGGTTTCAGACCTTTCAGRATTTTGATCGCRTCCTCRAYAGAGGGTTCTTTTACRTCAATCTTCTGGAAMCGYCGYGAAAGCGCGTGATCYTTTTCAAAATGCTGACGGTATTCTTTATAGGTGGTTGACCCCATGCAGCGYAGCTTGCCGCCCTGCAAMGCAGGCTTCAGCAGGTTTGACGCATCCATCGCCCCRCCMGATGTGGCACCKGCACCGATCACGGTRTGGATTTCGTCAATAAACARMACCGCATCGGGGTGTTGTTCCATCTCGGTCATCACCGCTTTCAGGCGTTCTTCAAAGTCACCGCGATAGCGGGTGCCTGCCAGAAGCGCGCCCATGTCCAGCGAAAAGATAGTGCTTTTAGACAGCACTTCAGGAATGTCGCCTGTCACAATTTTATGGGCCAGCCCTTCGGCAATGGCGGTTTTGCCGACACCGGGGTCACCGACCAGAATGGGGTTGTTTTTACGACGTCGGCACAGCACCTGAATACAGCGTTCAACCTCGTGATCACGGCCGATCAGCGGGTCAATATCGCCACCTGCGGCTTTGGCGTTCAGATCAACGCAATATTTGCCCAAGGCGGTTTCGTCATCAGCAGGTTTTGCATCGGCTTCTTCGTGTTCGATTTGGTCATCCGTGCCCAAAATTTCACGCGCTTCACCAAATACGGCATCTTTGGCAATACCGTGAGAGATAAAGTTGACCGCGTCATAGCGGGTCATATCCTGTTCTTGTAAAAAGTAGGCGGCATGGCTTTCGCGTTCGGCAAAAATCGCCACTAGCACATTGGCCCCTGTCACTTCATTGCGCCCCGAGCTTTGCACATGGATGGCCGCCCGTTGCACAACGCGCTGAAAAGCGGTGGTGGGGGATGCTTCTACATCTTCCACGTCGGTGACCAAGCTGTCTAATTGCGTATCCAGAAAATCAATCAGATTGCGGCGTAATATGCTGATATCAACTTCACAGGCTTTCATCACACGTGCGGCATCATCTTCGTCCACAAGGGCCAAAAGTAGGTGTTCTAATGTGGCCAATTCATGTTTACGTGCGGTGGCCAAGGCCAGTGCCGTATGAATGGCGGTTTCCAGGCTGCTCGAGAATGAGGGCATTGATTGCTCCTTTTGATCTTGCAAAGACCCATATTCGGGTTTTGACACTTACACCTTTAAACTTCGTCTATATTCGGAAAGCTTCAAGGCTTTTTTTGTGATTTTGCGACAGAAAAGTGAAATTTACTGAAAAACACACGTATATGTGCTTATTTTCGCACGACTGGTTTCAACAAAACCTTGGGCCTGACCCGTTCAGCATCTTTGAAAAGCGAAAATGTCTGGCTGACGTAATTTACTGCGGCTGCAATATGTTCAAGGTGTTTTGACAATTCAGGGGTCAATTCCGCTTCGATCAGCGATACTGTACGATCTTGCGGCGTGGTTTCAAACTGGACGTAAAACCACGGGTCACCGCGTTTCAGGATCAGGTCTTGTGACGTGTCATGCCATTCGAACGCCCACATCAAGGGGCGGGGCCAGTTATGGATGGCAAAACGCCCGCCAAAGATGGTGCCGGGCAGGGGGACCTTGCTATAATGCATAAAGGCTGCCAGCTGTGTCATATAAGTAGGCTCATCCGTGACAAACAGATAGGGCAAGGATACCTGAATGGTCGGGCGATCTTTGTAACGCCATTCTTTTTCCGTGGTTAGGTGCAGCTTCTTGTTCAGAATGTTGGCTCGAACTGGGCTTTTATCGCCCAGCATGTTGCGCAGAGCGGGCTTACCATCTTTATCGCGCATAAATCGCAAGTGCATGTCAAACGGCACACGGATCATGAAGTAGCGGCTTTCCATGTTGATGATGGCCGGGCAGCGCGATGCGGATTTCGCGTGGTTGCGGTTTACTTCTGCGGAACGTACCCGTTCGGGCGGGGCATATACCACGCCTGATTTTGGCTCGCTTAACAGCCAGCCGATCTGAACCGGGCCGGTGCGGGGTGGTTCTGTGGTTTGGTCGTCTTCTTTGAACCAGTCGGATAGGGCCATATATACCTCCTAGAAGCGGTCTTTGCGGCTGCGTATTTCGCCGAAAACCTTGGCATCAGTTGCGGTTTCCATGCCGAGCAGGGCCTTAACTTCAGCCAAATCGGCCCGCAGGAACGGGTTGGTGGCTTTTTCCAAAGCAATGCTGGCGGGGACGGTTGGAATGTCGTTTGCGCGTTTGTATTCGATGTCTTTTATGCGGGCTTTCAGGTCTGCATTATCAGGTTCAATCGTCAGGGCGAACTTGGCGTTGCTCATGGTATATTCGTGACCTGAATAGACCAGTGTGTCATCCGGTAGGGCTTTGAATTTCAGCATTGTGCCCCACATCATCGCAAAATCGCCCTCAAAAACCCGCCCGCAGCCCAAAGCCATCAGGCTGTCGGCAGAAAACACTGCGGCGGCGCCTTTGAATAAAAACGCGATATGGCCGATGGTGTGGCCTGAGACATCCAGCACATCGCAGACCTGGCGGCCCAGCTTGAATGTATTCCCTTCAGTCAGGGAAACATCCAAAGGGGGTAAGCGGTGCTTGTCCGCTTTGGCCCCGTATACTTTGGCCCCGGTGGCTTTGCGCACCTCTTCCAAGCCGTCGATATGGTCATAATGGTGGTGGGTGATCAGGATTTGGTCTAACTGCCAGCCCATATCTTTTAATACATTCAAAACGGGCGCGGCTTCGGGCACATCAACAACGGCCACTTGGCCTGTGGTTTCATCACGGATCAGGTATGCGTAATTATCAGACAGGCAGGGGATGGTTATAATTTGCAAGGGCATAGAACTCTTATCCAGTAATTGCTAGGTTGCATTGATTCTGACTGATCTGTGCAAGGGATGCAATGCATTTAGATGTGATTAAATTGCGGGCGTTTTATTACCGAACCAAGTTGGGGCGGATCGTTCAGCGGGCTTTGCGCCAAGAGATCGTAAAGCTTTGGCCAGACGTGAAAGGGCAAACCGTGGCAGGCTTCGGCTTTGCCGCCCCGATGTTGCGGCCGTTTTTGAAAACCGCGCGGCGTGTGACCTGCTTTATGCCCGGCCCCCAAGGGGTGATGGCCTGGCCTGAGGGCAAGGATAACCATTCGGTTCTGACTAGTGAAGCCATGTGGCCTGTAGCGACAGGGCATATTGATCGGTTGATTGTGATGCACGGGCTGGAAACCAGCCGCGATACTGCGGCCCTTTTGGATGAAATATGGCGTGTGCTTGGCCCTGGTGGGCGGGTTTTGTTTATTGTGCCCAACCGGACAGGGCTTTGGGCGCGAAGTGACGCCACCCCGTTTGGCTTTGGCCGCCCTTACAGTCTGAAACAGCTGGAAACCCAGTTGGAAAAACACCGGTTTTTACCCGAACGCCATATCGCGGCACTTTATGCCATTCCATCACACCGCCCGATAGGATTGCGGATTGCGCAGATACTGGAAGGGTTCAGCCTGAAAGTAGCGATGCCTTTCGCGGCAGGTGTGGTGATGGTGGAAGCTACCAAGCAGGTCTACGCGCCAACGCAATCCGGCCTGGGCGCGGCAGTACGCCGCCCGCTGAAAGTGTTGGAAGGTATCGCCAAACCTGTGTCCGGCAGGGCGCGATCAGACAAGAAAACGACCTGAATAGGTCGGAATCGTCACTTGGAAAGGGTGTTCTAGGGGGTGAATTTCATTTTATTTGGCGCAGTTTGTCGCAGACTCAGCCTAAGTACCTGTTTTTAAACAATTAGCTCTTTTGCGATAACGTAAGCATAATGGTTGCAGAAATGGGGCTGCTTTGCTAATACCGCCCAAGATTTCGGGGGATTTTGCTTCCCTCGATATGTGCTGCCCTCAAGGGTCAATAACTTTGAAAGGTTCTGTGTGTCTGACACTGGTTCTATATCATCAGGAATTGCCGCGCGTTATGCGACTGCAATTTTTGAATTGGCAAGAGATGCCAAAAAACTGCCAGCCGTTGAAAAAGATTTCGACGCATTGGCCGTAGCACTGGATGAAAGCGACGCATTACGCGATCTGATCTCATCCCCGGTCTATTCGCGTGAAGACATGGCAGCCGCCATTGCCGCTATCGCTGCGAAAATGAAATTATCAAAGGATGTAACAAGCACGTTGGGCCTGATGGCTACGAAACGTCGTTTGTTTGTTCTGCCTTCACTGATCACTACAGTGAAAGCGATGATCGCTGAGGAAAAGGGCGAAGTCACTGCGGAAGTAACCGCAGCCAAGGCCCTGACCAAAGCGCAACAAGACAAACTTGCCAAGACGCTAGCCGCGACTGTGGGCAAGGATGTAAAAGTCACCGTCAGTGTCGATGAAACGCTCATCGGCGGTCTGATCGTTAAAGTGGGTTCGAAAATGATTGATAGCTCAATCCGTTCGAAACTCTCCAATCTTCAAAATGCAATGAAAGAGGTCGGGTAATGGGTATCCAAGCTGCAGAAATTTCTGCGATCCTCAAAGATCAGATTAAGAATTTCGGTCAAGAAGCCGAAGTGGCCGAAGTTGGCCGTGTTCTATCTGTCGGTGATGGTATCGCACGTGTGCACGGGCTGGACAATGTCCAAGCCGGTGAAATGGTTGAATTCCCCGGTGGTATCCGTGGCATGGCCTTGAACCTTGAAGCCGACAACGTTGGTGTTGTGATCTTCGGTTCTGACAGTACCATTAAAGAAGGCGACACAGTCAAGCGTACCAACGCGATTGTGGAAGTGCCGGTTGGCCCTGAATTGCTGGGCCGTGTTGTAGACGGTCTGGGCAATCCGATTGACGGCAAAGGCCCGATCAAAGCCAAGCGTCGCTCTACTGCGGATGTGAAGGCCCCGGGCATTATCCCGCGTAAATCAGTACACGAGCCTATGGCAACTGGTCTGAAATGTGTGGATGCCCTGATCCCTGTTGGCCGTGGCCAACGCGAATTGATCATTGGTGACCGTCAAACAGGTAAAACAGCGATTGCGCTGGATACAATCCTGAACCAGAAATCATACAACGATGCTGCTGGTAAAGATGACAAGAACAAATTGTTCTGCATCTATGTGGCCATCGGTCAAAAACGCTCAACTGTTGCACAGTTGGTCAAGAAGCTGGAAGAAAAAGGCGCGATGGAATATTCTATCGTGGTTGCCGCTACCGCATCTGACCCGGCCCCTATGCAGTTCCTGGCACCTTATGCCGCGACTTCCATGGGCGAATATTTCCGTGACAACGGCATGCACGCTTTGATGATCTACGATGACTTGACCAAACAAGCGGTTGCTTATCGTCAGATGTCATTGCTACTGCGTCGCCCACCGGGACGTGAAGCCTACCCTGGCGATGTGTTTTATCTGCACTCCAGATTGCTGGAACGTTCTGCGAAATTGAACGAAGATAACGGTTCTGGTTCATTGACAGCTTTGCCTGTGATTGAAACCCAGGGTGGCGATGTGTCTGCGTTTATTCCGACAAACGTGATTTCGATCACCGACGGTCAGATCTTTTTGGAAACTGAATTGTTCTACCAAGGTATTCGCCCTGCGCTGAATACAGGTCTGTCTGTGTCCCGTGTGGGATCATCTGCGCAAACAAACGCGATGAAATCTGTTGCGGGTTCGATCAAACTGGAACTGGCTCAGTACCGCGAAATGGCAGCATTTGCCCAGTTCGGTTCTGATCTGGATGCCTCCACCCAAGCCCTATTGGCCCGTGGTGAGCGTTTGACAGAATTGCTGAAACAGCCACAATATTCACCGCTGACAACAGCTGAACAAGTTGTCGTACTTTATGCAGGTACCAAAGGGTTCCTGGATAAGATCGCTGTGAAAGACGTGAGCCGTTATGAAGCTGACTTGTTGGCAAACTTGCGCAACAATCACGCTGATTTGATGGATTGGATTTCGAAAGAAGATCCGAAGATCAAAGGCGAAGCCGAAGACAAGATCAAAGCCGTTGTAGAATCTTTCACAAAAGATTTTGCGTAAACCCGAGGCCTTTTTGGAATAGGAGTTTGGATAGATGCCAAACCTCAAGGACCTAAAAACACGGATCCAAAGCGTAAAGAATACGCGTAAGATCACCAAGGCCATGCAGATGGTGGCCGCGGCAAAATTGCGCCGTGCACAAGAGGCGGCCGAAGATGGCCGCCCCTATGCCGACCGCATGAATGCGGTCATGGCCAATTTGGCGGCAGCAGCAGCAGGTGCGGGTGACGCACCTGAATTGCTGGCCGGCAACGGCAGTGACAAAGTGCATTTGTTGGTTGTTGCAACCTCTGAGCGCGGGCTTTGCGGTGGTTTCAACTCTTCCATCGTAAGAATGGCGCGTGCCAGGACGGTTGAATTACTGGCCGCTGGCAAGACAGTTAAAATGTTGACTGTCGGCAAAAAAGGCCGCGAGCAACTGAAGCGTGAATATTCAGATATCATGATTGATCATGTAGATATGTCTGAAGTGAAACGCCTTGGTTATGTGAACGCCCATAGCATTGCGACCGATGTGATTGACCGCTTCAAAGCTGGTGAATTTGATGTGGCAACAATCTTTTACAACAAATTCGAAACTGTGATGAGTCAGGTGCCAACAGAGCTGCAACTGATCCCCGCATCTTTTGAAGCTGATGAAAAAGAAGAAGCCGCGTTTTATGACTATGAACCAGGTGAAGAGGAATTGCTGGCGGAATTACTGCCACGTGCACTGGCAACGCAGGTTTTTACAGCTTTGCTGGAAAACGGCGCGTCAGAACAAGGTGCGCGGATGTCTGCAATGGACAATGCCACCCGTAACGCTGGTGAAATGATCGACAAGCTGACCATCGTGTACAACCGTTCACGCCAAGCTGCGATTACAAACGAATTGATCGAGATTATCTCGGGCGCGGAAGCGCTTTAAGAAACTGGAGAAACCAAAATGGCGAAAGCTAAAGCAAAAGGTGCAACTGGCAAGATCACTCAGATCATTGGCGCGGTTGTAGACGTACAATTCGAAGGCAACCTGCCTGCGATTTTGAACGCGCTGACGACAGACAATAACGGCAACAATCTGGTGCTGGAAGTAGCCCAACATCTGGGCGAAAATACCGTGCGTACCATTGCGATGGATGCGACCGAAGGTTTGGTTCGTGGCCAAGCGGTAACCGATACAGACAGTCAAATCACCGTTCCAACCGGCCCTGCAACATTGGGTCGTATCATGAACGTGGTTGGCGAGCCTGTGGATGAACTTGGCCCGGTGAATTCAAAAACATCGCGCCCTATTCACGGTGAAGCCCCTGCATTTGACGAACAATCTACCGAAACTGAAATTCTGGTAACAGGTATTAAAGTTGTGGATCTTTTGGCACCATATACAAAAGGTGGTAAAATTGGTCTGTTCGGTGGTGCCGGTGTTGGTAAAACCGTTTTGATCATGGAATTGATCAACAACATTGCCAAAGTGCACTCTGGTCTGTCCGTGTTTGCGGGTGTGGGCGAGCGTACACGTGAAGGCAATGACCTGTATCACGAGATGATTGAATCCGGTGTTATCGTACCGGACGACATGGAAAAATCAAAAATTGCGCTTGTGTACGGCCAAATGAATGAGCCTCCCGGTGCGCGTATGCGTATTGCTTTGACCGGCCTGACACTGGCTGAACAATTCCGCGACGAGTCCGGTGCAGACGTGTTGTTCTTTGTTGATAACATCTTCCGCTTTACCCAAGCGGGTGCCGAAGTGTCAGCCCTGTTGGGCCGTATTCCATCAGCTGTGGGTTATCAGCCAACATTGGCCACCGACATGGGTGCGATGCAAGAACGTATTGCTTCAACTAAAGCTGGTTCAATTACATCTGTGCAAGCCGTGTATGTGCCTGCGGATGACTTGACTGACCCCGCGCCTGCGACATCGTTTGCCCACTTGGATGCGACAACCGTTCTGGATCGTTCGATCTCGGAAAAAGGTATTTATCCTGCGGTGGATCCATTGGGTTCAACATCGCGTTTGCTGGATCCGTTGATCTTGGGCGAAGAGCACTACACTGTCGCGACCGACGTGCAAAAAGTATTGCAGCGTTACAAATCTTTGCAAGACATCATTGCGATTTTGGGCATGGATGAGCTTTCTGAAGATGACAAACTGGCCGTGACACGCGCCCGTAAAATCGAGCGTTTCTTGTCACAACCGTTTGACGTGGCGAAAGTATTCACAGGTTCTGACGGTATTCAGGTGCCTTTGGAAGATACCATTGCATCGTTCAAAGCTGTTGTTGCGGGTGAATATGACCACCTGCCGGAAGCGGCTTTCTACATGGTTGGCGGTATTGCCGATGTGATTGCCAAAGCTGAAAAAATGGCGGCTGACGCTGCTTAATCGAAGAAGGGGCCAATATCATGGCAACGATTCAATTCGACCTTGTGTCACCGGAACGTAAATTGGCCTCTTTGGAAGCAACCGAGATTCATATCCCGGGTTCCGAAGGCGACTTTACCGCAATGGCCGATCACGCGCCTTTGCTGACAACTTTGCGCCCCGGTATGGTGAAAGTTGTGGCGGGTAGCGTTGTAACTGAATATGTCGTTACAGGCGGTTTTGTGGAAATATCCGGCACAACTGCATCGGTTCTGGCCGAACATGCGATACCGAAATCAGAAGTGACTGAGGATACCATCAATGCGTTGGTTGAAGCGGCTGAAGAAGCGGCAAAAGGCACCCAAGGTGCTGAAAAAGACGTGGCCGACAAGTGTGTTGCGGATACAAAAGCTTTACTGGCATTGATCTAACACCACACTTATACCGTATTCTTTAATTAAGCCCTGCATTCCAGCGGGGCTTTTTTATTGCTTTTATGGGCAGGTTTCCTGTAGGGAAGCCAATATAAAGGGGAATGAGAATGAAACGCATATATGCAAGCACCATAGGGGTTGATCAAGGATCAGAGATGCTATTCTCGGATTTTGATACCGGTGGTGATATGTGGACAGGTAAGGGCGCCCGCGAAGCCCGTATCGCGGTTTTATTTTCTGAAAATTTCAAGAACAAGCCCAGTGTCACGGTGGCTTTGGAAATGTTCGATATGGATAATCGTACCAACCAACGTGCAGAGACAGTGGCCGAAAACATTACCAAGACGGGTTTCGATATTGTGTTTAAAACCTGGGGTGACACCAAAATTGCGCGCGCACGGGCCGCATGGATGGCTATTGGCGGGGTGGATGCGGATGATAATTGGGATGAGATGTATTAGGGTGTAGGGTATTCCCACGCCTTATCGCCCCGTCGCCGTTCATTCGGAGGCGGGGTTTTCGTTTTATTAGGGTATGTAGGTTATAAGGAAGGCAGGCCTGCCGTTTGTAGCTATTGGCCGAACAAGGGTGGATGGCCCTTGCACCTGTTCTTAACTGTTAAGTTTTGGTGGCTTTCGCATTTGGCGGTGTTACCCGCCCTTTGAAAACCCGTCGGGGTGACAGAAGATTGCAAAGCAATCTTTGAGAACCCGTGAACTACTTTTGCTAGCAGGGGTATTGTGCGCAGGTATTGGTTTAGGGATTGTTAGGGGGGCGTTCGCTATGTCACTACCCCACCCATAATTGCCAAGTTTGATAGGATCGAAATTGCTGCACCCATCGAGCGCATTCAAAGAATGCGCAGCCCATCCCCCTCTGGGGGGATCGGGGATGGGCTTTTGTGACCGTTGGTCTGGGTGGGGTGTTGGTGGGAAGTCACAAATTTGGCGTAGGGTGGGCTTCAGCCCACGCGCGATAAGGGGCATATTATAGGGAACGTGGGTAATTCGGGTTAGATTGATAAAGCAGATATCTTAAATTATGGTAGACGTGGGTTGAAGCTCCTCTTACGCTTACCATGTTTTCTAAGGCGCAAGAGCAGGATTGAAAAAAAGGTTATTGAATTATGGGAGAAGATAAAAAGACACCTGCTAATGAAAATGTTTGGTATTTATTAGCTACGGCTTATGGGGGCAACCATAAGAAAAACCAACGCATATGGAATTCATGGTTTTGCAGATGCTACTCGCCAAAAGAAAAGGCAATCCTTTCCAAGGAAATAGACTGTGATATAGATGACTTCCTCCCTTGGTCAGAAGAAGAAACGCAACACATTGAGGCTGTCTTTAACAACGCTATCAGAGAAGGCTCAACAATCCCAAATGCTGATGAATTTATAGACTTCAGGCATTTAGTTTTCGAGGGGAATGTGGATTTCTCTAGATTTATTTTTACAAGTAAAGTGCTCTTTTCAGAAGCTGACTTCAAAGGGACAGCACGCTTTAGTCACAGTGTTTTTATGCATAATACTTGTTTTCGTGGAACGCATTTTGCACAGCATGTCACATTTGAGAATACATGTTTCGATGCGGCAGTAGAATTACCCAATTCACATCCCTTAAATAGCAATAAACTCAAACCTTTGAGAGCAAGAGGGCAAGTAAATTTCAGTAATGCAATTTTTGAAAAAATGGTATCCTTTAATAGCACGAAATTTAAGGCAAATGCCTTCTTTACAAATGTGAAATTTATTCAAGACGCATATTTCATCAAGACGGATTTTTGGTCAGTAGGTTTCATCGAAGCCAATTTTTCAAGCCGGGCATTTTTTGATGAAGCTGTTTTCAGAGATGCTGTTGTATTTAGCCGATGCGATTTCGACCACCCTACACGATTTTACCAAACTAAATTTATTGATGGATACCCTCAATTTGACAGCACTTTTTTGCACCAGAACACTATATTTTCAGCACAAAATGAATTCTGGCCCGCTAAAGATTATCTGAATGGAAAAAATCCATCCAAGGATGACTTAGTTCATGCCAAAGAAACATGTGCAAAAATTAGGCATTTACTGGCGTCTAATGGTCTTTCAAGCGACGCACATTTTTTCTTTCGTAGGGAAATGGCTCTTGAGTCTCAGGAAAGTACGTGTTCGGCAAAAATCCCACTCCTATTATATGGCACTTTTTCGGACTATGGGTACTCCATTCGCAAGCCATCTGGCTGGCTTCTATTCATTTTTTTCTTTGGCGCATTGGTCTTTGGGTTCTACTTTTTAAACATTCACCCACTCACTCCGTATAAAGAGATTATAGACCTTATTTACGCTGCAACAGCAATGAGCTTTACGAACGTCTTTCCTATATTTGGCCTGCGTGAGTTACTTGTGGATGGCGACGCAGTCGGACCATTGCCGATATGCCTGAAAGTGTTCAGTGCTTTCCAAACTGTAGTCAGCTTGCCGCTGATTTTTCTGTTTGGCCTTGGGGTGAGAAATAGATTCAGATTGCGTTAGCAAACCTGCTAAGCTTCACCCCTTATAATACCCATCATAAATCGGCCCCAGTGTGCCTTCATCAAACAACGATGACACGGATGTGCCGTTGGCGATGTTCAGGGTGGCTTGTGCCAGCAAAGGTGCGGTTGGCACGATGCGGATTTTATTGCAGGCGGCAACTTCGGGTGTGGCTTCAATCGAGTCGGTAATAACCAGTTGTTTCATGCTGGATTTACTAATGCGTTCCACGGCGGGGCCGGATAGCACACCGTGGGTGATGTAGCTGTGAACCTCTGTCGCCCCTTTTTCAATCAATGTGTCAGCGGCTTTACACAAAGTGCCTGCGGTGTC
Organism: Amylibacter sp.; assembly: GCA_016764475.1. GTDB lineage: Bacteria > Pseudomonadota > Alphaproteobacteria > Rhodobacterales > Rhodobacteraceae > Amylibacter. Next base: position 5,734 of record JAESRV010000121.1, on the reverse strand, counting down.
GCAAATATCATCGACGATGATACATTTGCGGCCCGTGACATCCCCGATTACGGTCATTTCGGCCACTTCACCCGGCGCGCCACGGCGTTTGTCAACGATTGCCATGTCGGCCCCGATGCGTTTGGCCAGTTCACGCGCACGTGCCACACCGCCCACATCGGGCGAGATTACCATGACGTCATCCAGTTTTTTGAAATTGTGTATCACATCCAGTGCGAAAATCGGGGCGGCGTATAGGTTGTCTACGGGAATATCGAAAAACCCCTGAATTTGGGTCGCGTGTAAATCCATCGTCAAAACCCGCTCGATGCCAGCTTCCACAATCATATTTGCCACCAGCTTGGCGGTAATAGGCGTGCGCGCCTTGGTGCGGCGGTCTTGGCGGGCATAGCCGAAATACGGGATTACGGCGGTGATGCGTTGGGCCGACGAGCGGCGCAAAGCGTCAGCCATAATCAGCAGTTCCATCAGGTTGTCATTGGCGGGGTTTGATGTGGATTGGATGATAAACATATCCTCGCCGCGCACATTGTCATAGACCTCGATGAAAATTTCCTGATCGTTGAACCGCTCGATACGGGCATCAATCAGCTTCACCGGGCTGCCGCGCAGCAGCGACATGCGCTTGGCGATGGCTTTGCTTAAAGTGCGGTTGGAGTTTCCGGAGATGAGCTTAGGCTCGACCATCGTAATCATCGGTAATTTTCCCAATTTCAGGGCTGTTGGCAGCAGCGTGTTGGCATTGCTTTCGCATAACACCGCAAAATGATTTTGCCTAGTCGTTACGGGAGTGTTACCAAGAATTAAATGTTATTTCAGGAGAAAAAATGACACAAATCGATTATTACCTGTTTCCACTGTCGCCCTTTGGTTATTTGGCGGGAACCCGTCTGGAACAGGTTGCCGCAAAGCACGGTGTTTCCATCAATTACAAGCCTTTTGGCTTAATGAAAATATTTGAAGAAGTTGGCACACCACCCCCTGCGGAACGTCATCTGAACAAGGGCAAATATCGCGCACAGGATATTGTGCGCGTGGCCAAGTTCAACGATATGCCGGTAAACCTGAAGCCTGCGCATTGGCCGACCAATCCAGCCCCTGCAAGTTACGCGATTATTGCGGCGCAAAATGCCGGTGGTGGTGATTTGGGTGGCTTGGTACATGCGATTTTTCGGGCCTGTTGGGCCGAAGACAAAGATATTGCGCAAGATGATGTGATCAAAACCTGCCTAAGTGCCAATGGGTTCGATGCGGGGCTTGCCGACAGTGGTCTGCTATCAGGTGCTGAAACCTTTGGGCGTAATACCGAAGAGGCGCTGAAAGCGGGCGTAATCGGCACGCCGACCTATGTGGTCGGCGAACAGGTGTTTTGGGGCCAAGACCGCTTGCCGCATCTGGATGCTTATCTGGCTGAGATTGCCTAACCCGCAATCAATTCTAAAAACTGGTCAACATCCTGCGGGGTTGTTGACCAACTTGTGACCAGCCGCGCGGTTAGCAGTTCATCGTCTGGCCCGCTTTCCGGGTGATCGGCCTCTGGCCATGCGTAATACATCGCACCTGCGGCTTGTGCCAATGCGTGGCCTGATCGCGGCCAACCGCAAAACAGCATATTGGCCTGTTGCGGGTGGATGAACTTGGCACCTTTGATGTCTTTCAGGCCAGCGGCCAGCCGCCCCCCCATTGCATTGGCGTGCTTGGCCAGCTTGATCCACAGATCGTCGGTTAGATAGGCTTCCATTTGTGCCGATAAATAACGGTACTTTGAAAACAGATGCCCGCCACGCTTGCGGCGCAACTCAAATTCCCAAGCTTTGTCGGGATCAAACAGCACAACTGCCTCTACCCCCATACAGCCGTTTTTTGTGCCGCCGAAACTGACCACGTCAAAACCGGATTTCCATGTCATTTCGGCAGGGCTGCAACCAAGGGCCACCATCGCATTGGTAAAACGTGCGCCATCCAGATGGGTGGCAATACCGTATTCTTTGGCAATGGCGGTTAATGTGCGCATTTCATCCAAATTGTAAACTGTGCCCACTTCGGTCACATTGGTCACCGATAGCACCCCGCGCTGGATGTTATGCACACCCAACTGCCCGGTGATTTTGGCTTTTGCGCGAAATCGTTCGGGGTTTATTTTGCCATCCGGCCCGTCGATCAACAACAGCTTTGCCCCGCCTGCGTAAAATTCCGGTGCGCCGCATTCGTCTTCTTCGATATGCGCTGTCGGATGGCAGAATATTGCCTGCCACGGATCAACAAAACTGGCCAAAGCCAATGCATTGGCAGCGGTACCTGTTGCCACCAGATAGACGGCGGCATCGGGGGCTTCAAAGACCTCGCGGATCATATCGCGCACATGTGCGGTTGCCGCGTCACCCCCGTAACCGCTGGCATAGCCTTCGTTGGCGCGTGCCATGCCTTCGAATATTTTGGGGTGGACCGGGGCGGAATTGTCGGACGCGAAATACATTATTGTAAACCTTCTATTATGTAGTCTTCCAGATCATCTTCGTTAACTTCATATTCTGCAAGGGTTTTTCCGTGCATGCTGATATCGGCATCTTGAACTGACTGTGGGTCACCTGAAACCAGCGGGTGCCAGTCGGGCAGGGGGCTGCCTTCTTCGATCAGGCGGTAGGCGCAGGTGGACGGCATCCAATGTGCGTTGCGTTCGATGTTTTCGGGGGTCAGCACAACGCAACCCGCAACCAGCTGTTTGCGCAACGGGTAATTACCGCAACGGCAGGTTTTATCGTCAAACAGGCGGCAAGCGACGTTGGTATAATGCACTTGGCCCGTGTCATCATCTTCCAGTTTCAACAGGCAACATTTGCCGCAGCCATCGCAAAGCGCTTCCCACTCATCGCGGGTCATATCTATCAGGTCAACGGTTTCCCAGTATTTTTTACGCAGCTTGGTCATGAGGCCTTTTCTGTCTTAAAAATACAGGAAAGGAAAGCAAGAAAGCTTGTGGGGTTTGCGCACATGCCATAGCCTTGGCCTTGATGAAAGAAACCGAATTATATGCGCCGATCAAAGCCTATCTTGAGGGGCAGGGTTATGATGTGAAGGCCGAGGTCAAGGATTGCGATCTTGTGGCCATGCGCGGTGCAGAAGCCCCCGTGATCGTGGAGTTGAAATTATCTTTGTCCATAGCATTGTTGATGCAAGGTATTGACCGCCAAACTATCACGGATGCGGTCTATGTGGCAGTGCCTGCGGGCAAGGGTAAACGCTGGGCTTCGCAGGTCAAAGACGCGGTAAAACTGTGCCGCCGTTTGGGATTAGGGCTAATCTCTGTGCGGTTTGATGCGGCAACGCCCAGTGTTTTGGTGCATTGTGATGCGGGGCCTTATCGGCCACGTAAGGTAAAAGCGCGTAAAGCCGCTTTGCTGAAAGAATTCGAGCGGCGTGTGGGTGATCCTAATACTGGCGGGCAAACCAGGCGCAAAATAATCACGGCTTACCGCCAAGATGCGTTGCGCATTGCGGTGGCTTTAACCGAAGGGGCGAATAAGCCACGGGTTTTAGCGGTTGAACTGGGTGTGGAAAAGGCTGCAAGCATTCTGCAAGCAGATCATTACGGCTGGTTTGAACGGGTGGAACGCGGGGTATATGCGTTGCGTCCTGCGGGGGTTGAAGCGTTAAAAACCTATGCGGATGTGATCAAAGCTTTGCAAGAATAATGTGGCTTTCCACGCAATCAGCCTTAATCTGGGCGATAAGTTCATCAAGATTGTCGAACTTCAGTTCGGGGCGTTGAAACGCCACTAATGCCACGGATATTTCGGTGTCATAAATATCGCCCGAGAAATCAAAGATGAACACTTCCAGATTAGGCTCATTGACCCCGAATGTGGGCCGATCCCCAATGGAAGCGGCCCCTTTGTAACGCCCTTTATGTGGCCCGTCCAGCACATCGACCAGCACCGCATATACGCCGAACTTTGGCAGGTGCAAGTCGTCAAGTAACAGGTTGGCAGTGGGGTAGCCTAAATCACGCCCGCGCGCGTCACCGTGCTGTACGCGTGCATCAATGCGGTGCCAGTGGCCCAGCATGTGGGCGGCATCTTCAGGGCGGCCCTCACTTAGGGCGGTGCGGATGGCAGTGGATGAAAACGTGCCTTTTTCACCCGAGACCAGTGGCAAAATAGTAACCCCAAAGCCCAGTTCTGCACCCATTTCTTGCAAGCTGTCAGCGGTACCTGCGCGGCCTTTGCCAAAGCAAAAGTCTGCACCTACTACGACATGTTTCAAGCCCAGCCCGTCACGGATAACATCGCGGCAAAACTCTTCTGCACTTAGGCCAGACAGGGCTGCATTGAAGTTCAGCTGATAAAGATGCGTCACCCCCATCTTTTCCAGCTGGTGCGCTTTGGCTTCGGCATTCATCAACCGAAAGGCAGGTGCGTTTGGTGCGAAATATTCGCGCGGGTGCGGCTCAAACGTCATCACGCCCATCGGGCAGTTCAGTGCGTCCGCCTGCTTGCGCACAGCATTCAGAACTGCCTGGTGGCCCAGATGCACACCGTCAAAGTTGCCGATGGCAACGGCAGCACCTTTATCGGCCTCATGGGCAAACTGATAATCACGGACAATATGCATCATCGCAGATGGCCCATGGAATAGGTCGGCGTCAGTTGGGCTTTTGCGATGAATGCATCCAGTTTGGCGGGGTCTGGTTGCCCATCTGTTGCGGTTTCGCTTGCGGCCAGACCGCCTGTAATAAACAGACTGTCGATGTCTTCGCCGATGGCACCGCGAATATCGGTGTTGATCCCATCTCCAATGGCGATGATCTTTTTGGGTAGTATTTCACGTCCGGTGATCTCGATCAGCTTTTGATAGGCCAGATCGTAAACGGGTGGGTGCGGTTTGCCGAAGTAATGTGCCTCACCCCCCATCGCGGTATAAGCCTGTGCCAAAGCACCCGCGCAATAAATCCGCTTGTCAGCGCGGTCAACCATGATGTCAGGATTGGCGCACAGCATTTTCAAGCCGTTGTTTTTGGCCTGTAGAAAAATCGCACGGTAATCATCAGGGGTTTGGGTTTGGTCGTCAAACAGCCCTGTGCAGACAATACCTGTTGCCTGTTCTAAGGGAACATGCTGCACATCTATGCCTGCATAAAATGGCGCATCACGTTCTGGCCCAAGGGCAAAAACCTTTTTGCCATATGCACCCGATGCCAAAGCCGCGCGCGCGGCATCGCCACTTGATACACAACCTTTGTAAAGATCACGCGAAACGCCGATGTCGTCAAGCTGTGTGAAAACCGTTGGGGATGGGCGCGGGCTATTGGTTAACAACAAAACCGTGCCACCCTTATCGCGAAATGCTTCCAATGCGGATACTGCGGCGGCAAAGGGTTTTATCCCGTTATGCAGGCAGCCCCAAAGGTCAACCAAAGCGGCATCGTATTTGCCGGATATTTCAGCGAAGTTTTCAATAATCTGTGTCATGGTAAATGCGTATCAGGGTGCAGGGGGGCTTACCAGAGGTATCGACCTGTACATGTGCATTTTGCGCAAACCAGCCGCCGCAAAATTTATCCAAGCGATTGCTTGACTCTGCTATAATCTTTGCTTAGAAATCGGCTGTTAGCACTCTTGAGAGGTGAGTGCTAATGCTCTGCAAGCCCTCTCAAACTGATAATTTTAACCAACAACGGAGTAATCCTAATGGCATTTACACCTCTGCACGACCGTGTACTGGTTCGTCGCATCGA
>JAESRV010000120.1 GCA_016764475.1 Amylibacter sp. | reverse complement strand
AGGCAGAAGAGTATTTCAAAATCTCTAGCGCGCCCCAGACGATCCGCTTTTTCGCGCAAGTCACTAATAACCGCATCACATTCCATGCGTGGGTCTGTTGTGTTGGCCAAACGCGTTTGAATGCCGATTTGTGTCAATTCACCATGCACTAAACTAGACATCACACACCTCGTCTTTTACGGAGTTGGGGATTGCTGGAATGTTGTTTGAAGCTCGATAACGAGAACGTACCTCAGTCCCCTTTAACCACAGACCTTTAAAGGCAGTGGCTTCATCACCCCAGTTCATATCCTTATCCAGTAATAATCTGGCCTTTGATTTGCTTGGGATGTGCCAATCCTGAAAAGATGCAAAAACTGCAATGCGCTGAGCGCGTCGGTAACAAGAGGCAAAATTGGGTTGTTCCTGCCGCCTATAATTGGCCTTTAAGACATCCATAAACCGGCTGTAATCTGTAGATTTATCCATCACGCCACCTTCTTCTTGGTGGGCGCAGGGCCGGTAAGTTCTTCTTTAAGCCATGCAAGGGCTTCGTCTACGTCCAGAACACGCCACCCATTGCTGATTGCAACTTGCCAAGCGCAAATATAACTAACGGTGAACAAGTGATTGTTTCGGTTTACACAATACTCTTTTAATTGTGCTTTAAAATCAGTGTAATCTTGACCATCATCAAGCGAGCCGAATTCATATTTGGCTTTAATAAATTCGGCCATACGTGTGTTCACTGGATTTGGAACGCACACAACCACTGGGCTGGATTTAGTCTGCACCGACAATTCAGGGCAAATCCAAAGAGCTATTTTTCGGCGTAAATCCATCACGCAGCTTCCTTCTTTGTGGTTTTTGGGCGCGGGATCGCGCGGGGCCATTCAAGGTCTTCTGGCCAGTTGTTTGAAAACCAGCCCATTGCCCTTGTGGCTGTGCGCGTCTTGCAATCGCCGCCCTTTATCAGTTTGGCGAAAAAGTCCCCCTTGTTGAAAATTCGCATTGAAACCGCCCAGTGAGTGATTCCGGCGTGTGCTGCGAATACTTCAGCAAGGGTGATGATATGTAATCTTGGGTCCATAACACTTAATAGCCTGTAGCGGCCCTTTATGTCAAGCTTGTACAGGCTACTATTTACGAATTAGCTATTAGAGGCTAATTAGTGTCATGGATATGATTCTAAATGCAATTGATGGAGGCCTTGAGAAAAAGGGGCTGTCTGACGCCGCCGCCTCAAAGCTGGCCGTTGGTCACCCTTCATTGATTAAGAATTTTCGAATGCCAAGAAGTGGTGAAAAGCGCTACAATGTTGGCGCACTTGAAAAGTTGGCTGAGGTCCTCGACCTTGAATTCTACTTCGGCCCCAAACGCATCCCCGAGAAAACGGCTCTGGATTGTTTTGCCGAAAAGGCGGCGCAATTCACTTATGCAGTGGACGGATCGCCCGAAGCATTAAAAGAGGGCTTCCTGCCGATCCCTTACAACAAACACGACCCCAAACATCAAGATGACGGCGTCGCGCCAGTTGCTTTCTCTCGCACCTGGATGATTGGTCGGGGGCTGAACCCGGATAAGCTGTCTATGATCGAGGTGCCAAATGACCGGATGGCACCGACCATCAGGAAAGGCGCGCTTGCCCTGATAGATTCAGGGCCTGACGATAACGACAATTTGGTTTGGGCTTTTCTGGAAAGCGGCAAGCTGGATGTGGCGCGGCTTTGCTTTATGGGGGAAAGCGGCAGAATAGTTATTCGGGATCATCCGGATGAGTTGCCAATAATCGCCCCCACGGCCAGCATCGCCCCTCTCGGTCGGATTGTTTGGGTTGCTGCTAATTTTTAGAGGATGATTTATGAAACTTCTGCTTATAACCATACTGCTGTCATTGCAGATTTCCGGATCGCAAGCCGCCACGCAATTTGGTGATGAGGATTGCAAAAGCATTGCAGATCTCGCACATGTGATCATGGTGGGTCGGCAAGGTGGAATTGCAATGACAAAAATGATCGACGGGTTCACACGTGAGCCCAATGCACGGGTGATTATTATAGACGCCTACAAATTACCGAGGGTCCATTCTCATTCCCTCAGGAAGACAGTGACAGAGGACTTCCGCGATAAATGGGCGTTAGCATGTTACACGCAGGACGCATCTGACTGAAAGTGGAAGGTTCCACTTTCATCATATATGGTCGAATCTGCACAAAATCAGTTGCAGGTTCGGGTGTGCCGTAATTTTAGGCGGCATTCACATTGGGCGATTGAATGCTATATATATAGCTACGACTGATGGGTGTAACGCAAGACATTATGACGATCAGGTAATAGAAGAAGTAATCGCGCAGGCGGCAGATGCATTTTATCCAGGCATTTTAAATATATTGAAACGCCGCGAATACCGAAAAGATATGACAACCCGTATTTCTCATCCCAAGTTTATGGGCTCGATAAAAGCGATGAACGGTAATTGCATCTTGGCTGGCCGTCTTGCCGATGCGTCGCGCGCTCCGGTGGATAGATCGATTGAAGCCGCAAATGCCATTGATTAAAACAAGCCTATAAATGTTACAAATCGGGTGCATGTTCGGCACCTGTATATTTTCATATGCATTTAGTCTAAGATATATAAATAAGGGCTTTTTCAAACATGCACCCAAATAACACAACATGCACCTCCGGGTGCATGTTCGGAATGCCGTTCCCCCATGCCAGCACCCCACAAACCACCAATAAAACAAGGCTTAAACGGCATTTTAAGGCCCCTTCACACTTGTTTGGCATATTGGGTTAAAATGGCATTTACAGGCTATTTACGGCCTTCCTGAAAGACACCAAACAATTCGGCGATTTTTTGTCCCACCTAGCTAAAAGCCCTTATTTCATTGGTCTCAACTCAGAACAACTCACTTCAGCACAGGTCTGCTCACCACTGCAAGTATTCATGTCACAGCACACAGACGGAACCAAAATTACCGAAGATGATTGTAGACAATTAGCTGACTACTATATGAATGATATCTTCGTTGCTCTCAAAGAGATTGATCGAGATAATTTGTCAGGTTGGTTAATTGCCGATATTGGCCTTAATGAAATTCCTTCCAGCGATGAAAGTGTAATTTATGTCAAAACTAGAATGTAATGATCGCGAGCACATAGAAGCCGCCTACAACTCTAAGGGCTTTTAAAGTATCACCTAACTCTGAATCATCGTATACTTGTTCTTTATATTTTTGTTATATTGTGTCTCAGAACCGAAAGAACATAAATCAAAACATAGGGCGATTAAACATTACGATAATGGATCATGAAGTATGCGCTTCATTGAGCGTGCAATTGCATAGCGATATCATCACCCAACTACACAACAGGAAATCCTCATAGTGACGCTAGAGCCCATTTAATCCTTTAACTTTCTCAACTATTGCGCGATCTTGCTGGAAATTAGGGGAAATCATTTCAATGACCGACGAACAGAAACGCCAATTAGAACAAAAACTTTGGGATATTGCCGATACATTGCGCGGGAAAATGAATGCGGATCAGTTTCGGGATTACATTCTGGGCTTTATCTTCTTTAAATACCTGTCCGAGCGGCTTGAGATATACGCTGACGGTATCCTTGAAGGTGATGGGATTAAGTTCAAAGATATTGATGAAGCCACCCCAGAGGGTTTGGACGTCTTAGAGGCAGTTAAAGAGGACGCTTTGAATGCGTTGGGCTATTTCCTTAAACCGTCCGAACTGTTCAGTGCCATTGCCCAGCGCGGATCGCAACCCAAACAGTTTATCATCGATGATCTGACGAAAATCCTGAACAACATTCAGCGTTCCACCATGGGTACCGAAAGCGAAGAGGACTTCGATGATCTATTTTCAGATATGGATTTAACATCTAACAACCTTGGACGTACCGAGGGTGCCAAGAACGAATTGATTGCCAAGGTTTTGGTGCATCTTGACGAGATTGATTTTGAACTGCGTGATGCCAATTCTGATGTTTTGGGCGATGCCTATGAATACCTGATCGGGCAGTTTGCCAGTGGTGCGGGTAAGAAGGCTGGTGAATTCTATACACCCCAACAAGTGTCCATCATATTGGCGCGGATTGTGACCACGGGTAAGGATCGGATTAAATCCGTGTACGACCCAACATGTGGTTCGGGCTCCCTGTTGTTACGTGTGAACAAAGAATGTAACGTGGGTGAGTTTTTTGGCCAAGAGATGAACCGCACGACATATAACCTTGCGCGGATGAATATGATTTTGCATGGGGTGCATTATCGTAACTTTGATCTGAAACAAGAAGACACGCTGGAACACCCCCAACACTTGGATCAGAAATTCGAGGCCGTTGTTGCCAACCCGCCGTTCAGTGCCAAGTGGTCTGCGAACCCGCTGCATATGAATGATGATCGGTTCCCCGAGTCTCTCAAGAAGCTTGTGGGAAAAGGTGAGTTTGTCAAAGTCCTTGGCCTGTCTGAAAATGAAGCCCTAAGTAACTATGGTGCTATACATCGACACTGCGAACATTTGATTGCCATCAGGTTCAAAGCAATACGCGTGGTTGTTTGCCCGTCAAAACTGTCAATCGCCACCAGTAATGCGCCCAACGCCTTTGAATCGGTAATTGCCGCACGGTGTTTGACGGTCGGGCGGATCAGGGCATCACGCAAGGCATATGTCGGATCGGTTTCTGCAATACCGCTGGCGACCGCGTAGCGGAAAATCGAGCCTATCCGCGCCCGCAACCGATGCGCGGTTTCATAGTTGCCCTTGGCTTCAACCTTGCGCAGACAGCGCAACACCATTGGTGAGGTGATTTCAGAAATCGGTTTTCGCCCGAAATCCTTGTTTGCCAGTTTCAGGTGGTATTCTGTTTTGGATAAAGTTGCGGCTGATTTGCCTTCTTTGCGTTGCTTGTTCAAAAACGCCGCCCCGACCTTTTCAAACGTATGCCCTTGGCTTTCACGCCTGATGCGCTTTTCTTCCTGCTTGGTTTCGCTGGGATCACCACCTGCTGCAATCTCGGCGCGGGCGGCATCGCGGGTTTGTCGAGCTTGTAATAGACTGGTTGCAGGGTATGGGCCAATTGACAACAATTTTTCCTTGCCATCCAAACGGTATTTAAAACGCCAAAGCTTTGAACCGTTTGGATTCACCGCAATATACAATCCGTCAAAATCCGAAACCTTGTAGGTCTTGGATTTAGGTTTCAAGCTTCGAATCTTTACATCGCTTAATGTCATGCTGGGGGTATTTCGCTGGATCGTATAAAATCACACTGGACAAACAATTTCATAAATAGCTTTATATACAAGGCTGAAATGGATGTCACTGGATATTAAAAAACTGGAAAGTGGTGCCCCCACACGGACTCGAACCGCGGACCTACTGATTACAAATCAGTTGCTCTACCAGCTGAGCTATAGGGGCACTGTGGGCAGCGTTTAGCTGAAAATACAGCCTATACGCAAGAGTCTTTTTGCAAAAAACAGCGGGTTTTGCCGTTATTCTTTATCCAAGCGGTTTTGTGAGGTTTTTGAAACCACCGCAACAGCAATTAAACTGACCAATATCACCACGATAGAGCCGGGGGCCGCACCCTTAATATCCTCAAGCGAGGCAAAGCCGTAGATGTGGGTTGCAAGCGTGTCAAAGCCAAAGGGGCGCAGCAGCAGTGTTGCGGGTAATTCTTTTGTGCTATCGACAAAAATCAGCAGCCCTGCGGTGAGCAAAGAACCGCGCATCATCGGGTAGTGCACACGTTTCAATGTACCCCCTGCGGTTTGGCCTAGCGAGCGGGATGCCATGCTCATGCTGGGGGTGATCCGACCAAGGGCACCGTCCACAGCACCAAAAGCAATGGCAAAAAATCGTACGCAATAGGCCAGAATTACCGCTGTTGCGGTGCCGGTGATTAACAGGCCTATGTCAATACCCGTGGCGGCCTCTATCCAGTTCGCGATCATGTTGTCGAAAGCGGCCATCGGGATCAGAATACCAAGGCCGATAATCGCACCGGGGGCAGCATAACCGATCGCCGTGACGGGTAGTAAAAACCGCAGCCATTTAACGTTCGACATGCGCACGGCGTAGATCAAGATAACCCCGCCCGACACAGTTACAGCGGCGGCAATCCCGCCTACCCATATGGTTGTAAAGGCCGCCGTCCATAGATCTGCATCCGTCCACAAGCTAAAATCTGTCAAAGCGTGGCTCAACATAATGGCAAAAGGCATCACAAAACCAATGCCGATCATCAGAGTGCATAAAGTGCTTGCCCCAAAGGCCGTGCGTTTAGACAGTATTTCACGCACAGGGGGCCGTGTGTGTTTTGAAAGCTGATGAAACCGGCTTTGTTTGCGCCCCATGCGTTCCAACATCAGCAAGATCAGGATCAAAGACAGCATAACGGTAGCGATCTGTGCCGCACCGCCACTGTTAGAGGCTTCCAGCCAAACCGTGAAAATACCCGTGGTCAGGGTTTGCACCGCAAAGAATTCCACCGCGCCAAAATCATTCAGCGTTTCCATCATCACGATGGCAATACCAACAACAATGGCCGGGCGCGCAAGTGGCAAGCCGACTTTCCAAAAGCACGCCCAAGGCCCGCAGCCTAAGGCGCGTGCGGTTTCCAATGCGCTGGACGATTGCTCGCGAAATGCGGAACGTGCCAGTAGATAGACATACGGGTATAAAGAAAATGAAAACACGATGATTGCCGCACCGCGCGAACGGGTTTCCGGGAACCAATAATCAGAGGCTAAACTATAGCCCATAACATCACGCAGCATTGTTTGAAACGGCCCCGCATATTCCCAAAAATCAACCAGCGCATAGGCCCCTATATAGGTAGGCGTGGCAAGGGGTAGCAACAAACCCCACTCCAACAGCTTTCGCCCCGGGAATTCTTTCATCGCCACAAGCCATGCCGCAGATACCCCCATAACGCCCGCAAGCAAGCCTGTTGCCAGCATCAGCACAAGGCTGTTTAATAAGTAGCGCGGCAACGTTGTACTAATTAAATGTGGCCAAATATTTTCAGTAGGGTAAAACGCCATATAGATGACGGCCATAATCGGGATCAAGATAATCGCAGCAATGACACAGGCAGCCAAAGACAAAGCACTAAAACGCGCCGTGCGTACCCGTTTTATATTATTTTCCGATGCAGTAACCATTGCTTCGCGCATAAAGCAAAGCTATTTTGCTGTCCAGAACAGCTATGCGGTTTCTTTTGCCGTGAAAGGGTTAAATTGATGGATATTAGAATATATGTTGGCCCGCACAAGACAGCCAGCAAACACCTGGCATCAATCCTGTCTGACAACACGGATCTTCTGGAAGCCCAAGATGCGTTTTTTTATTCAAGCACCCGCACAGCGTTGCGCCATATTAACAGTGCGCTCAAAGGCATCGCAGGGGGCGGTGATAAAGCGGATGTAACCGGCTTATTACTACATTCCCTAACCTGTGGGCGCGATATTAAACGTCTGCTACTGGTAAACCCCAATATTGTGGGCAACGTGACCCAACCCTTTGGCAAAAAACTGTTTTATCCGCGCACAACCGGGCTTATTCATCAACTTCAAACCCTGTTTGACGGCAACAACCTACAGTTTTACACCTCGGCACGAAACCCTGCCAGTTTTTTACCCTCGTGTTATGCGCAAAGCCTGCTTAATGCCTCTTTCGGTACTTACAGCGACTTTTTAAAAGGCCTGAACCCACCTGCATTGAAGTGGTCAACATTCTTGCAACGCCTGCAAGGCAAGCAGGCTGATATACCTGTTACCATATGGCGGTTTGAAGATTACCCTTTGATATGGCGCGATGTGGTACAGGCTTTTTCGGGCATTGAAAACAGTCAGGATCTGGTCGGAAATTCCGAACGCATCAATGCCAGCTTAACGTTGTACGGTGCGCAATTACTGAACAAATATTTTGAAGAGCATCCACCGCGCACCAAAGAAGATTTTGAGAATACAAAATCAACTTTCCTGGCGAAGTTTCCCAGTTCAGAGGATAATATCTCAGGGCCGAACTGGACAGATAAAACTGTCGAGACATTGACCCATAATTACGAAGATGACTGGTATTATATAGAACGGATGGAAGGTATCAAAACCATTCAACCGCGCCAATTTGCCTAAAACGTAGACCGTAGGTCTACGTTTTAGGGATTACATGCCCAGCGCTTCACGGTAAAGTTCCAGAACCGCTTCTTCTTCTGAAATTTCCTGCGGGTCTTTTTTGCGCATGGCCACAAGTTTGCGCATGATTTTGGTATCATAGCCGCGCGATTTAGCTTCTGCCATCACCTCTTTTTGCAACTCGGCAATGTCTTTCTTTTCAGCGTCCAGACGTTCAATCCGTTCAATAAAAGAGCGCAGCTCATCGGCGGCAACGCGGTAAGTGCCAGGTTCGGTCGTTTCGTTCATTTTTAGAATCCTTTTATCAAACAGAACCCCCTGAGTACCCAAGCATACCTTGCCCGACAAGACACCTTGCCGATTTTTTCCAAACCGTTTACACGCGCAGCAACAAGGAGATGGATATGGACAGTTTGATAATCGTAGGTGTGGCCATAACGGGCCTTGGCTTGATCGGGTTGATCTATTGCATCGCCAAGGCATTCATGGCCCGTAAAGAAGGCTTGGAAGGCGCAGAATTGACCGAACGCCTGAAAGGGCTGGTTGCAATCAACATGGCGGCATTCTTTTTGTCTGCCATTGGGCTGCTCGTCGTTGTGGTTGGAACCCTGCTTTAAGCCTGCATCGTTACCGAATAAATAGTGCTGCGGATCATTTGCAGGTTTTCAGGGGCGGAAAAACTGTGATCGGCACCTTTGACTAGAGTTAGGCGCACATCATCACCCTGCACATGATCCAACAACCGCAACGCAACAGATATGTTCACATCCGTGTCCGCTGTGCCATGTAAGAACCGTGCGGGAAACGGCAGGTTCAGTGGGTCGCGCAACACCAGTTGATTACGCCCATCCTCAATCAGCTTTTTGGTGATGATATAAGGCTCATCCGAATAATCGCTTTCCAACGCCAGATGCCCGTCAGACATAATCGCGGCTTTCTGAGTGTCGGAAAAACCATCCCACATGCTGTCTTCAGTAAAATCAGGGGCGGCGGCAATGCCCACTAGCCCTGCGATTTTCTGTGGAATACGTTTGGCCATCAAAAGGGCGATCCAGCCGCCCATAGAAGACCCCACCAGTATTTGTGGGCCTTCAGTTAATGCCATAATCGCCTGTTGTGCATCATCGGCCCATTCACCGATACACCCCTCTTGAAATGCACCAGAAGACTGACCGTGGCCTGAATAATCAAAGCGCATGAATGCACGGTCTTGCTGTTTTGCCCAGCTTTCCAGATATGTGGCCTTTGTGCCTGCCATATCCGACATAAAACCGCCTAAGAATACTACACCCAGCCCTACCCCATCTGATTTATGATAGGCAATTTTGCGCCCGTTATCGGTTACGAAAAAATCAGGCTTCGACATTGAAAGTCTCCAAATCTTGTAGGTAATCGGGTATTAAACCACTAAACTAGTTTTCTAGTTTAACTACCATATGAAAATCTTCAATAACAACACAAACTGTTGACAAATCAGCCCGATCTGGCAAAACGCCAGTACATACCGCAACCGGGCGTTTTGTAGGCGCCAAAACGACGAGGAAACAGCATAATGGCTGACATCACCCTTACCCTACCCGACGGCAATCAACGCAGCTACCCCGCAGGCATAACCGGCCTTGAGGTGGCTAAAGACATTTCCACATCTCTTGGTAAAAAAGCCATCAGCTGCGCCGTTGACGGCGAACACCGCGATCTGTCGCGCCCGATTGATGCAGATGCCAGCTTTGCTATCCATACCATGCAGGACAATGCCCAAGCCTTGGAACTGATCCGGCACGATTGCGCCCATATCATGGCGCGTGCGGTGCAAGAACTTTGGCCAGACGTGAAGGTCACCATCGGCCCGGTTATCAACAACGGCTGGTATTACGACTTTGACCGCAAAGAGCCGTTTTCATCCGAAGACTTGACCATCATTGAAAAAAAGATGCGCGAGATCATCAATAAACGTGATCTGGTGCGCACCGAAACATGGGATCGTGCCCGGGCCATCAAGTTTTATGAAGACAATAATGAACCCTATAAAGTCGAGCTGATCAGCATGATCCCCGAAGGCGAAGACCTGCGGATGTACTGGCATGGTGAGTGGCAAGATCTGTGCCGTGGCCCACATTTGGTGCACACAGGCCAAGTGCCGGCGGATGCTTTCAAACTGATGTCTGTGGCGGGTGCCTATTGGCGGGGTGACAGCAACAACCAGATGTTGCAACGCATTTACGGTGTGGCTTTCAAGAACAAGGAAGACCTGAAAGCGCATCTATATATGCTGGAACAGGCCGCCTTGCGCGACCACCGCAAACTGGGCCGAGAAATGGATTTGTTCCATATTCAAGAAGAGGCCCCTGGCATGGTGTTCTGGCACCCGAACGGCTGGATTTTATACCGTGTCTTGCAAGATTACATGCGCCGCCGCCAGATCGCGGATGGCTATCAAGAGATTAACACCCCAATGGTTGTTGACCGCAAATTGTGGGAAGCATCCGGGCATTGGGAAAAATACCGAGAAAATATGTTCATCACTGAGATTGATGAAGAACATGCCAATGAAAAGCGGGTAAACGCGTTAAAACCAATGAACTGCCCGTGTCATGTTCAGGTCTATAACCAGGGCATGAAAAGCTACCGCGACCTGCCTTTGCGGCTGGCTGAGTTTGGTTCTTGCCACAGATATGAAAGCTCTGGCTCTATGCACGGGTTGATGCGGGTGCGTGGGTTTACCCAAGATGATGCGCATATTTTCTGTACAGAAGATCAGATCGCGTCTGAAACCAAGAAGTTTATTGAATTGTTATCGCGGGTTTATAAAGATCTGGGTTTCGAAAAATTCGACATCAAGTTCTCAACCCGCCCCGATGTTCGCGCCGGTTCTGATGCGGTTTGGGATAAGGCCGAAGCGGCCCTTGAGGATGCCATCAAGAAGCTTGACCTACCTTATGAACTTGATGAAGGCGAAGGCGCGTTTTACGGCCCTAAACTGGACTTCAAACTGACCGATGCTATTGGCCGTGAATGGCAGCTTGGCACGCTTCAGGCTGACTTTGTTTTGCCGGAACGGCTGGATGCGGAATATGTTGGTGAAGACGGTGCTAAACATACCCCCGTGATGCTGCACCGTGCGACGCTTGGATCGTTTGAACGCTTCTTGGGTGTGTTGATCGAAAACTACGCAGGTCGTTTCCCGCTGTGGTTGGCACCGCGCCAGATTGTGGTGGCTTCTATCGTGTCCGATGCCAATGATTACGTGGCTGAAACGGTTGCGAAATTGAGGGCCGCAGGGCTGCGGGCCGAGGCGGATATGCGTAATGAAAAGATCAATTATAAGGTGCGAGAACACTCGATGGGCAAGGTGCCGGTGATCTTGGCTGTTGGTATGCGCGAGGTGGCTGAGGCGACGGTTTCTGTGCGCCGATTGGGTGATAAACGGACATCGGTGCAAGATTTGGATGCGGTGATTGCCGATCTAAAATCAGAGGCAACACCGCCTGATTTACGCTAAAGTTGTGGATGTCCCAGATGGGACATCCCGTTAACCTACTGTAAATACTGAATTATATGACATAAACCTATGCTGTCTGGCGGAAAATATCTGTCTTGTAAATTCCCAGTATTTCCAAATGGTTGGTGAAATATTCCAGCTCATCCAACGCGCGCTTTAAAGCAGGGTCATCGGGGTGGCCGATGACATCGGCATAAAACTGTGTCGCCGTAAAAGACCCTTCGATCATATAGCTTTCCAGCTTAACCATATTCACCCCGTTGGTGGCAAAGCCGCCCATGGCTTTATATAAAGCGGCGGGGATGTTGCGCACGCGAAAGACAAAGGTGGTCATATATTCATCTTCACCATTTTCAGGGAAGTTTTGTTCGGGTGACATCACTAAAAACCGTGTTGTGTTATGTTGGTTATCTTCAATATGGTGCGCCAGCACCTCAAGCCCGTAAATATCGGCGGCCATCTCGGAAGCCAAAGCCCCCATGTCTGTCGCGTCAGACGCCGCCACAGCTTGCGCGGAACCTGCGGTATCTGGCCCTGCAACAGGGGCAATATCGTGGTTTTTCAGAAAACTGCGGCACTGGCCCAACAGCACGGTATGGCTCATCGCTGACTTGATCTCTTCAAGTTTCGTACCCTTTTTGGCCATCAGGTTGATATGCACCCGCACGAAATGCTCACCCACAATATGCAGGCCCGACTCGGGTAGCAGGCTGTGAATGTCGGCCACCCGCCCATAAGTGGAGTTTTCCACCGGCAGCATGGCCGCATCAGCGCGCCCCGCCTTAACGGCAGCAATAACCCCTTCAAAGGTATTACACGCCAAAGCCTTGGCATTTGGAAAGGCTTCCTGGCATGCTTGATGCGAATAAGCCCCCAATACTCCTTGGAAGGCGACGGTCTTTGGTGATATGTTCATTTTTCTCATCCTGCCGTAATTTAGGCGTTTCGCCGCATATCTATACCTTGATTGCAGCCAAGGGAAGGCTTAGAAGGTTCGAAATGAATCGGCCCAATCAAGGCAACATGCAGCGAAGGTGAACAAGTAATGGATACTATGAAGCTAACAAAAATCGTCGGCGGCCTCTGTGGTGCACTTTTGGTGTACCTGTTGATCAGCTGGGCTGCGACAAGCATGTACCAGATGGGCGGTGGCGGCCATGCTGAGGGCGAAGGCATGACGGGCTACAAAATTGAAGTGGCAACAGCCGAAGCAACAGAAGAAGTGGCCGAAGGCCCATCCTTTAATGATTTGCTGGCATCTGCGGATGTGGCTAAAGGCAAGAAAGTTTTTTCCAAGTGTAAAGCCTGCCACAAAACAGATGACGGCGCGAACAGCACAGGCCCGTACCTGTTTGGTATCGTTGACCGCCCAATCGGCAAGGTTGCCGGATTTAGCTACTCTTCTGGCATGTCAGGTATCGGCGGCAACTGGGATGTGGCAACTTTGAATAAATTCATCACCAAGCCAAAAGACTTTATTTCTGACACGAAGATGAGCTTTTCCGGCCTGAAAAAAGAAACAGATCGCGCCAACCTGATTTCTTATCTAATGACCATCAAATAACCCAACCTACCTATTATTCTAAAAAGCCGCTCTTTACGGGCGGCTTTTTTATAGCAAATGCTTCAATCCGCTCACACAATCGCGTATTGCGGTTTACGCGGATGTTGTTTTAACTGACTATCAGGTAAACCGAAGCAAGGTAGATAATATGCAGAAACCCGTGAAACTGATCTTGATCTTTCTAAGTGCGTTTTGGCTGGCCCACGGACCTGTTGCCGCTCAGGAAAAAATCATCAAATCACATGGCATTTCCACTTTCGGTGATCTTAAATACCGGGCCGATTTCAAGTATTTCGACTATATAAACCCCAATGCCCCCAAGGGTGGAGAGTTTTCCACCTCTGGTTTTGGCACCTTTGACAGCATGTCGCCCTATATTCTGAAAGGCCAGTCTGCGGCCCTTTCAAGTATTTTCTTTGAAAGCTTGATGACCAGTAGTTCGGATGAGCCTGACAGTATGTATGGGCTATTGGCTGAGACCATTGAATACCCTGAAAACCGCCAATGGATTGTTTTCAATATGCGCCCAGAGGCGCGATTTTCAGACGGCACACCTGTAACGGCCCAAGATGTGGTTTTTTCATTCAACATTTTATATGAAAAAGGTCGCCCCGTTTTCAAAACATTGTTACGTGATGTGCAAAGCGTTAAGGCATTAGACGCCAAAACCGTAAAATACACATTCAAACAAGGGGCTAACACCCGTGAGTTGCCTGCCCTTGTCGCAGGGCTGCCAGTGTTTTCAAAAGCATATTACGCCACGCGTGACTTTGCAGAAAGCACATTAGAGCCGCCGTTGGGATCAGGCCAATATGTTTTGGATAAGGTTGTTCCCGGCAAAACCGTTTCATATATCAAGCGCGATGATTACTGGGGCAAAGGGTTGCCGGTCAATATCGGGCACAATAATTTTGATCGTTTAACCATTGAGTATTATTCAGATACCACCGCCGCCTTTGAGGGGTTCAAAGGCGGGGTTTATAATTTTCGGGCCGAGAATTATTCAAAGCTATGGGCCACCGCCTATAACTTTCCGTCACTGGAAAAGGGTTGGGTTGTGAAAACCACCCTGCCCGATGGCAACCCGTCTGGCACCCAAGGCTATTGGATCAACATGCGCAAAGACAAATTTAAGGATCTGCGGGTGCGTGAAGCCCTGGGTCTGATGTTCAATTTTGAATGGTCAAACAAAACGCTTTTCTATGGTCAATACGCCCGTACCACCAGTTTCTGGGGCAATTCACCCATGCAGGCGACAGGCCGGCCCATTGGCGCCGAACTGGCGTTATTAGAGCCGCTTAAGGATGATTTACCCACTTCTGTTTTCACCGATGAGGTTTTCACCCCGAACACATCAAAGCCCAAACAGCTTGACCGCGCGGCCTTGCGCAAAGCGGGGAAATTGCTGGATGCGGCGGGTTGGACGATTGTTAATGGCAAACGCACCAATGCAAAGGGGGCGGTTTTAACGGTTAACTTTCTGAACGACAGCCCTGCATTTGAACGCATCACAAACCCCTATATCGCCAATTTGCTACGCCTTGGTATAGACGCCAAACTGGAAACTGTCGATCCCGCCCAAGCCACAGAGCGGCAAAAAGCGTTTGATTATGATGTCGTTATTCAGCGTTTTGTAATGCAAAAAACCCCGGGGGTTGAACTGCGCGGCATGTTCAGCAGCACGTCAGCAAAGACCCAAGGTTCTAACAATCTAAGCGGCGTGGATAACCCTGCGATTGACGCGTTGATTGAAAAGGTGGAACAGGCCACAAGCCGTGATGAATTAAACACGGCTGTGCGCGCTTTGGATCGCAGCCTGCGGGCGTTGCATATCTGGATACCGCAATGGTTCAATTCGGCTTACCGCCTGGCTTATCTTGATGTGTATGAGCACCCCGAAAATATGCCGCCCTATGCACTGGGCGAAATGGATTTCTGGTGGTATAATGCGGACAAAGCAAAGAAACTACAGGCCGAAGGCGCATTTCGATAAATGGGAGCCTATATTCTAAGACGGTTATTGTTGATGATCCCGACATTGCTGGGGATCATGCTGATCAACTTTGTCTTGATCCAGTTTGTGCCAGGCGGCCCGATTGAGACCATTATTGCGCAAATGGAAAGCGAGTCTAGTGCAACAGATCGTATTTCAGGGGGCGGTAGTGAGGTTGGCAGTGCGGGGTCGGACAGCCAATATCAGGGCGCGCGCGGCCTGCCTGAGGATTTCATCAAAGACCTTGAAAAACAGTTCGGCTTTGACAAACCCGCGCATGTGCGTTTCTTGAATATGATAACAAGTTATTTACGGTTTGATTTCGGCGAAAGCTACTTTCGATCCATCAGTGTGGTGGAATTGATCAAAGAAAAAATGCCTGTTTCCATAACCTTGGGCCTGTGGTCAACCTTACTGGCTTACCTAATATCCATCCCGCTGGGCATTCGAAAAGCGGTAAAAGACGGCAGCAGGTTCGATACATGGACGTCAGGCATTATCATTGCGGCCTATGCTGTGCCGGGCTTTTTGTTTGCCATTATGCTGATGGTATTTTTTGCAGGCGGATCGTACTGGAAAATATTCCCTTTGCGCGGTCTGACCTCGGAAGGGTTTGCTGATTTCAGTATTTTCGGGCAGATCAAAGATTATCTGTGGCACATTGTTTTGCCCGTTACAGCGGCCACTATCGGGGCCTTTGCCACGTTGACATTGCTGACCAAGAATTCATTTCTGGATGAGATCAACAAGCAATATGTCACCACAGCACGGGCCAAGGGATTGTCGGAAAATGCAGTGTTTTACGGCCATGTGTTCCGTAACGCGATGTTGATTGTCATCGCAGGCTTCCCCAGTGCTTTTGTCGGTGTTTTCTTCGGCTCATCCCTAATTATCGAGATTGTATTTTCATTAGACGGTCTTGGGCGATTGGGCTTTGAAGCGGCTGTGAACCGCGATTACCCCGTGTTCTTTGGTACACTTTACGTCTTTGGCTTGATCTCACTGGTTATCGGGCTGGTCTCTGACCTGATGTATGTCTGGATTGATCCGCGCATTGATTTTGAAAGCAGGGAAATCTAGATGACCCTGTTCAAATCCCCCCTGTCGAAACGCCGTTGGGAAAATTTCAAAGCCAATCGTCGCGCCTACTGGTCTTTGATGATCTTCAGCATTCTTTTCGTTGTCTGCCTGTTCGCCGAACTGGTAGCAAACGACAAACCGCTTCTGGTCAGCTACAAGGGCAGCCTATACACCCCCGCATTCAGTTTTTACACCGAGGTCGATTTCGGCGGCGAGTTTGAAACCGAGGCTGAATATCCTTCCCCAGAAGTGCAATGCCTGATCCGTTCCGGCGGCTTGGAAGCTTGTCTGGACGACCCTGAAACCACCTCGGCGGCAATAGCTGATGGCACATTTGAAGGCGGCGATATTCAAGCGGGCTGGATATTGTGGGCCCCTGTTCCCTACAGTTTCAACACCATCAATTACGACGTCCAAACCGCCCCATCGCCGCCGGACGCCAGACACTTACTTGGCACCGACGATCAAACCCGCGATGTACTGGCTCGGATCATATACGGGTTTCGTATATCCATCCTGTTCGCGTTGATTGTTGTGGGCATATCATCCGCCTTGGGTGTCGCCGCAGGGGCAGCGCAGGGCTATTTTGGCGGCATGGTTGACCTGTTGTTCCAACGGTTTGTTGAAATATGGTCCAGTATGCCACTGCTTTATGTGATCATTATTCTGTCGGCAATTTTCTCAATGAACTTCATTATTCTAACCAGCATCGTAATTCTGTTCGCCTGGACTGGATTAGTAGGATTAGTGCGCGCAGAATTTCTACGCGCACGTAATTTCGAATATGTCCGCGCAGCCCGCGCAATGGGGGTGCCCGACCGTGTGATCATGTGGCGCCATTTATTGCCCAACGCCATGGTCGCGACCCTGACATTTTTACCCTTCGCAGTTACAGGTGCTATCGGCACACTGACCGCACTTGATTTTTTGGGCTTTGGCCTGCCGCCATCCTATCCTTCATTGGGTGAACTGGCTTTGCAGGCAAAAAACAATCTGCAAGCCCCGTGGCTGGCCTTTGCCGCCTTCTTGACCATTTCCACCATGCTATCGCTGCTGGTCTTTGTTTTTGAAGGCATACGCGATGCATTTGACCCTCGGAAAACATTCAGATGAGTACACCTATTCTGGAAATCAATGGCCTGACCATCCGCTTTAATAATGGCCCCAATGCGGTTGAAGCGGTGGGTTTCACCATCAACCCCGGTGAAACTGTGGCTCTTGTGGGCGAAAGCGGGTCGGGTAAATCCATTACCGCCCTTTCCACCGTGGGCCTGCTGCCAGATAGTGCCAAGGTTTCGGGATCGGTTAAATATCGCGGCACCGAAATGATCGGGGCACCTGACAAAACCCTGCGCCAAGTGCGCGGCAATGATATCAGCTTTATCTTTCAAGAGCCGATGACCTCACTTAACCCGCTGCACACCATCGAGCGGCAGTTGGGCGAAAGTCTGGCACTGCATCAAGGGGTGCGCCCCAGAGATGCCCGTGGGCGCATTCTGGAATTGCTGCACAAGGTTGGTATCCATGACCCCGAAACGCGGTTGCACGATTACCCCCACACCCTGTCGGGCGGGCAACGCCAACGGGTGGTTATTGCGATGGCTTTAGCCAACAAACCCGATCTGTTGATCGCGGATGAGCCGACAACCGCACTGGATGTAACAATTCAGGCGCAAATTTTGCAACTGCTGGCGGATTTGCAAAAATCCGAAGGCATGGCGCTGCTGTTCATCACCCACGATCTGGGGGTTGTGCGCAAAATTTCAGATCGGGTTTGCGTGATGCAAGGCGGCCATATTGTGGAAGCCGGACCAACCCGTGAAATTTTTGCCAATCCGCAACATGAGTACACCAAAATGTTGCTATCGGCCGAGCCGACCGGCCTGCCCAAACCTGTTAAAGAAGACGCGTCCGTTATTGTCAGTGCCGAAAATCTGCGGGTGTGGTTTCCGATCAAACGCGGTTTGATGCGCAAGGTTTCGGGCCATATCAAGGCGGTGAATGACGCAAGCTTTTCGATCCGCGCAGGCGAAACCCTTGGGATCGTTGGCGAAAGCGGATCGGGCAAAACCACACTGGCACTGGCCACGATGCGGTTGATTTCGTCCGAAGGGCCGATTGTGTTTTTAGGGCACAATATTGACCAGTTGAAATCCAAAGGCCTGCAAGCCTTGCGCCGCGATATGCAAATGGTGTTTCAAGACCCCTACGGCTCACTTAGCCCGCGCATGACAGTAGAGCAAATCATTGCCGAAGGCCTGGATGTTCACGGGCTGGAGCCTGGGCAAGATCGGCGCAAGCTGGTTGAAGATATTATGGTTGAGGTCGGTTTGGAAATTGGCATGATCAACCGTTATCCGCACGAATTTTCGGGCGGCCAAAGGCAACGCATCGCTATTGCGCGCGCGATGATCCTAAAGCCCAAACTGGTGATACTGGATGAGCCAACGTCGGCACTGGATATGACCGTGCAAGTGCAAATCGTAGAGTTGTTGCGCGGATTGCAGCAAAAATACGGGCTGGCATTTATGTTCATCAGCCACGATTTGAAAGTCGTGCGTACGGTCAGCCATAAGGTTATGGTGATGCGCCGGGGCGACGTTGTGGAAACTGGAACGGGTGAGCAAATTTTCAACGCACCCACCACAGATTACACCCGCGCCCTGATTGCCGCCGCAATAGATTTAGAGGTTAAATCAGGCGCATCTGAATAGTTCAGCCCTGACCCAAATTTACCCTTGCCAAAGCTTGCCCGGCAGAGTAAATCCCACCTCGTGCACCGATAGCTCAGCTGGATAGAGTACCTGACTACGAATCAGGGGGCCAGGGGTTCGAATCCCTTTCGGTGCACCATTAAAATCAAGAGCTTAGATAAAAAATATTCTGTATAACCGGAAGTTTAGTCTCTTTTTAGTCTCCACAATCGTAATGTTCTGTGATGTTGATCTATGATTCCTCTTGAATTCATCAGGTAGCCAAATAGGGATCCTACGTCTAAGCTACCCTTGCCTGGGTATTGTTGTAACCTAGGGCATCGCGATGCTCTTCAATCATGGAGAAATCGAGATGCGGATACTTTCAAAACGCCAGCTCAAGGAGATGGTTCTATACTCGCCACAACATGTCGCCAGACTGGAAAAGGCCGGGACGTTCCCAATGCGGATACAACTTGGACCCAACAGAGTGGGATGGGTTGAGGATGAAGTGTTGAACTGGCTGCAAGAACGGCTGGATCGTCGAGAAAACCTGACCGACACTCCTGCATAAGGAGCAGGGTGGCTGGGTGTGCACTATTTGGCCACCC